>JAITON010000158.1 GCA_031289935.1 Treponema sp. | reverse complement strand
CCCCGCTGGCCAAAACCGCCGGGCACCAGGATACCGTCCACATTTTCACCAGCGGCTCCCAGTATATTATCGGCATGTTCGGCCTTTTCCAGACGGGCGGAATCAATTTTGACCAGTTCCACTTCCACCCCGCACTCCAGGCCGGCGTGGAAAAGGGCCTCGTAGACCGACTTGTAGGCGTCGTGGAGCTCCATGTACTTGCCCACAATGCCGATGCGGACCTTACCCTGGCGGGCGTTGAAGCGGTCCATCATGGCCTTCCAAGGCTTGAGGTTAGCGTGGCGACTGGCCACCCCCAGTTTCTCTAAAATCACCTGATCCAGCTTCTGATTATAGAAGATGAGGGGAATTGCATAGATCGTGGTATCAATATTATAGGAGGTAAAGACCGCAGCGCCCTCGATGTTACAGAACTGGGCGATCTTCCGCCGGGTAGGCTCGTCGAGCATCACCGGGGCCCGGCAGATGAGGATGTCCGGCTGAATCCCCTGCTCCTGCATGGCCTTGACCGAATGCTGGGTGGGTTTGGTCTTGAGTTCCCCGCCGGCCACTTCGGGGATCAGGGTCAGGTGCACCGATATGGCATTGGTCCGGCCCGATTCGTGGATCAACTGCCGGGCGGCCTCCAGGAAGGGAATGGACTCGATGTCCCCCACCGTACCGCCGATTTCCACGATAACGATGTCGGTATCGGGGTCTTCTTTGGCAACGGCCAGAATCCGGGCTTTAATCTCATCGGTGATATGGGGGATCACTTGGACGCAACGGCCCAGGTAACGGCCCTCCCGTTCTTTGCGGATCACACTATCGTATACCTGGCCTGTGGTTACCGAATTGGCCTTAGAGAGGGTCCCCGAGGTAAAGCGGGCGTAGTTCCCCAGGTCCAGGTCCGTTTCCGCCCCGTCGTCGGTAACATAGACCTCGCCATGCTGATAGGGGCTCATGGTTCCTGCGTCCACATTGATATAGGGATCGCATTTGACCATCCGCACATTAAGGCCCCGCCCTTCCAAGAGGGCCCCGATGGAGGAGGCCGCCACCCCCTTGCCTAAACTGGAACAGACGCCGCCGGAGACAAAGATGAACTTGTTCATGAGTAATTATTATCCCGAAAAAAGGGGGTAGCTGTCAATGGGAGGGGAGCCGGATGGGCTACCAAGACACTTCCCAGGTGATGGGCTGCTCCAGCACCAGGAGATCCAGCAGAGAAAGGGTGAATTCGGCCCGGCGGTCCCGGTAAGCGCCCCCCTGGATACGCTGTATGGGCCGGGGAAAATCAATGCTCAGGCTGATCCTGGCGTCCCGGATCTCATTCATCATGGTGCGGCTATATATAGCAGAAATCAGCGCCAGGTATTCCTCCTTGCTTAGGTCTTCCCCGGTAACCGCCGGGGGGATCAGGGCGGAAAGATAGTCCCGCACATCCTCCGAGAGCAGCGCCGCAATTTGGGGACTGATACTCCGGTCCAGGCTGATCACCAAGCGGGATAGGCCCTGCCCAGCCTCCTCGTAGCGGATAAACTGCTTCCCTGAAGCGCTGACCGGCAGGGCCAGGAAGTGGTCGATCCGGGAAAGTTTAACCGAGCCCTCCAGGGAGGAGGAAGAAAGCTCCCGGAGATTAACGGACTCGACCCCTGGAACGGCGGCAAAGGACTGGGCAATCTCCCGGGCGTTGAGGGCGTTCCCCATGATGGGCACGAGGCTCTTGACCAGGGAGATTTCCAAGCTGAATTCCGCCTGACCATCTGAGGCCAGGGCCCCGCTGATCCGGCCCGAACAGGCGGCCAGACTGGCGATCAAACTAAGGGAAAACAAGGGAATCAGGACAATAGCCAGGAATAGCTTAGACTTCATGTTTATAGAACCAATATGGCGCCTCCAGGTTACGGCCCGCCGCCGCACCCTTGTTGGAGTATACCCTGCATCCTTGTTGAGTGCACACCGCACCCTAGGTGCGCCCGCACCGGCGCTGCGTGGACAAATAATTTAAAAGAAAGTATGATGCATTCATGAAAGATTGGCTTATCGGGCTCTGGGACGCCCAAATCGGCAGCCTCCTCAGTATCGGGGGGAAGCTCCTCAAGGGGGCCCTGGTATACCTCGCGGGCAGGCTGGTCTGGAAACTGATAAAAAAGATCTTCGACCGGGCTCAGTCCGGGAAGCTCAAGGTGGACGATACCCTGGCAGGCCTCTTCAGGATGCTCCTCAAGTACACCGTGGTCCTGATCTCTGCCATCATGATCCTGGACATCTTCGGGATGAACACCACCAGCCTCATCGCCCTGCTGGGGGCTGCGGGAGTGGCCGTGGGTCTGGCCCTCAAGGATACCCTGAGCAACATCGCCGCAGGGATCGTTCTCGTAGTCATGCGCGCCTTCCGCCGGGGGGATTACATCGAGTTCGGCGGCTATTCGGGGACGGTCCGGGAGATCGACCTCTTTACCACGATCCTGGAGACCCCCGACGGGATCTATATCTCGGCCCCCAACTCCAGCATCTGGGGCGTACCCCTCAAGAACTATTCCCGAAACGGGAAACGGCGCATGGACCTGTCGGTGAGCATCTCCTACACCGACTCCATCGATACGGCCTTTGGGGTGATGCGGGAGATCATCGCCCAAGAGACACGCTTTCTGAGCGATCCGGCGCCCCAGGTCCTGGTTCAGTCCCTGGGAGACAGCGGGGTAACCATCCAGCTCCGGGCCTGGGCCAGGGGAGAGGTCTACTGGGACATCTACTGGAACCAGATGCGCACGATAAAAGAAAAGATTGAGGCTGCGGGCCTGAGCATCCCCTTCCCTCAGCGGGATCTGCACATCATCCCCCCGGAAGCCGGTCATAAAGGATAGACTGCGGCATGTCATTCAAAGAACTGCTTAGTTTCATTATCCAGGTGATTACGAGCTGGCAGGTCATCGCGGCGGCGCTCGTGGCGATGTTCTACATCGGCCTGGTCTCCTTTGTGGCCGAGAACCGGCGCCGGCGCGGCCCCAAGGTAACCCTCCCCAAACCGCCCAAGAAGGCCAAGCGGGAACCCGCCGCCGCAAGCGAGGAAGCTGAAGATGATGAGGCCCCGCCCCGCCGCCGCAAGCCCGCAGCGGCGGCGGAATAGGCTCACCGGAGCCTCCCTAGAAGCGGAGCTGGGCCTTGATGCTGAGGGCCGCAAAGCGCCCGGCGGCTTGGGGTCCCCATTCGCCAGGGGCAGCGCTGCCCGTAAAGAGGGTTCGGTCCAGGGGAAGCATCAGGGAACCGCTCAGGCTGAAGCCCTGGAAGAGCTCGAAGCCGGCGCTGATAACCGGGGTAAAGCTGCCATCATCCAGAGCCGCCATGCAGGCAAAGCCGAGACTGGTAAAATCATCGATCTGCCAGGAAAAGGACCCGTAGAGATAGTGCCGGTTGGAGAGATGCAATGAGGCCGCCGTAGAGGAGCCTTCCCCGCTGTAGAGGTACTCCAGCATAAGGGTACAGGCCCCGCCGCTGAAGCTATAGTCCAGACCGGCAGCGGCGGCAAGGCCCCGGAGATCCAGGTCTTCCCCGGGGTTCCAGGTGTAGAGAGCCTCGGCGCTCATACCCATGATAACCAGATCGCCCTTGAAAGAGATGCCGAAGCGGTGGATGCCGGCCGGAGAGGCCGTTTCCCGGGGCGTTTCATAGGCATAGAGGCCCTGGAGGCTCCCCCAGCCGCCGTGGAGCTCGCCCGCAAGCCCGGCGAGGAAGCCTCCGCCAAGCGGGTCCGGGGGGCTTTGGGGAGCGGCCCCAAAGACGAGGACCCTGGAGCTGGTACCGGGGTAGATCGAAAGGGTGGCCCCCAGGATACCTTGGGACCGGGCATCGGGGGAAAGGGGATTCCGCAGGTTAAGAAAGTCGAGGGGACCCCAGACAAGGTCGTAGCCCAGGGCCAGGCGCATAAGACCCGCATCCAGGTCAAAGCCATTGCCGTAGACGCGGAAATAGAGCCGCTCCAGTTCCAGGGTGGCGGTATACGCAGCGCCTTCTGCGGTATACGTAGCGTTCCCCGCAACAGCAGCCAGGTTGAAGGCCCCGTAGAACCGTGCCGCCTCGCCGATACTGGTCTGGAAGCGGATGTTGGCGAACTCCTCCAGGCCGTAGGAGAAGTCCGCTCCCCCGCTGCCGCCGTCTCCCGCCGAGAAGCTCACCGTACTGTCCAGCCGTCCTGATACCTGGAAGTCCTGGGCCTCCGCCGGCAGTATCGCCATTAGGGCAAGCGCACAAACGCTTACCAGAAATTTATTCCCCTCCATACCTGCCTCCCCAGGAGGCGCCGATTAACTTGACGTTCACTGGCGCGCTCCCTAGCGTACGCTCCCTAGCGTAAATTCTGCTCGCTAAAGACCGAGTCCGGGATGGGCTCGTCAATCCTGATGTTCCGCATAATAAAGCTCGTTTTACTGTTCTGCCGGGTACGGTCCCGGACTTCCAGCTCCACAGGGAAACGCCGGCCGCCAATCTCTTCGACCCGCAGGATACTGTACTCCTTGGAAACGGCCCCCGAAAGGGCGTAGAGCTCGTAGTGGAGCAGGTCATGGGTGGCCGTGTCGATCCAGAGCCGCCGCTTAGGGTAGCTTTCGGTCCTGGAGGGTTTTACCTTCAGCTCCAGGACCCAGCACTGCCGGCCGTTGTAGGTCTCCGTGCCGGTCAACGCCGCGTCGTAACGCTCAGTGAGCGCGCCGTTCTCCATGGTGTCCTCAAAGCTCAGGTCCGAGCCCATGAAGCGGTCCTTGCCGGTGATAACCACCACCCGTTCCACGTCCGGGGTCCAGGCCCGGAGGCTGCCCTTAGTCTTGAGGTACTTGGCGCCCCGGTCGCTGGAATTGGTGAACTCGATAAAGCTGTCGGTGGTTCCCCGGGCCCAGACCTTCATGGTCTTGACGGTCTTCCGGCTGCCAATCTCGATGATCATCTCCCCATCGTACTGGATGCTCTCGTAGACCCCGTTGCCGTCCACGAACGCGAGAATCTCCTGAGCCGTGGGGGTCTGGGCAAAGAGCCCCGCCTGACCCGTCAGCGCCCATACTACCGTCAACACAAACACGGTCTTTTTCATATTCATATTCAAAACCTCCATATTCGTTATCTCGAACTTTAGCGCAACGCGCTTAGCGCAACACGCTTAGCGCAGTGCGCTTAGCGCAGTGCGCTTAGCTGCGCTATCTGCGCAACGCTTCCACGGGCTCCACATAGGCGCTCCGCAGGCTCGGAATCAAGGTAAAGAGCGCGGACACCACCACGCCCATGACAAAGGCCTGGACCAGGCCGGTCCAGCTAAAAACCATAAAGAGAGCGTTCCCCATGGGAAATTCGGCAAAGGTGTTGCCGGTCATGTCCAGGAGGCGCAGGGGGTAGAACTGGCCGATGCCGGTCATCAGGGCCCCCAGGGCAACTCCGGCCAGGGCCCCCAGGATGCTGAGCATCGCCGACTCGAAGAAGAAGACCCGCACAATCTCTGCGCGCGTCATGCCCAGGCTCCCCATCATACCGATTTCTTTGATGCGCTCGTGGATGATCATCATCACAGTGTTGATGATGAGGAAGCTCGCCACGATGAGAAAGACCAGGCCCACCACAAGATACAGGGGGGTCATCATCCGCATGACGGCCACCATGTAGGTTTCCTGCCAGCCGGTAACCACGGCCTCCTCACCGAGAATGCCCTGCACGGCCCGGGCAATGCGGGGGCTCTCGGCGCCGTCCTCCCCGTAGATGATGAGCTGCTGGGTCCCCTCCAGGTCCAGGAGCCGGGCCAGGCGCTGGAAGTCCACGATGATGGTCTGCTCATCGTACTTGATATAGTCGAAGCTGTAGATGCCTACGATCTCAGGCTCCCAGAGCTTGTCGGAGTACTCGGCGGATACGGTGGAAAGGAGGATGCGGTCCCCCAGCCTGAGCCCCGCCTTCCGGGCAAAGGCGTAACCCACGGCGCACTCGTTGGCCCCGGGCTTTGGCCAGCGGCCCTCTTGGAGACCGTCGTCCCGGTCCGTGAGATTCAGGTAATGGGCCGCCCTTTCCGCCTCCAGGTCGATGCCCCAGAGGGTAGCGCTCTTGATAACGCTCTCCTGGAGCGATGCGTAGCTGCTGATCCGGGGGAACACCTGGGCGACGCCGGGAATGGCGGCGATTTCCGCCATCACCCCGTCCAGGTCCCGGCCCTCGGCCCGGCCCTCGGCCCGGCCTGCGGCCAAGGGGTACTGCACGGGACTGTACTCGCTTTCGGCCTCGTAGTCCTTTGAGACCGCCCGTACGTGGCCGGTCTCAAAGATTTGTACCACGTCGTCAATACTCCGGGAAAAGCCGTCCAGGAAGGACCGGTAGAAGACGAGGATGAAGACCGCCACCCCCACGGCGATGACGCAGAAGGCCGTGCGCCGCCCGTTCCGCCAGATGTTCCGGTAGGCGATCTTAAGGAGGGTCCCGGCGCCGCCCCGTTTTCGTTGTTTGCTACTCATATAAACTCCTTGCTATTCAAACCGTAAACTATCGGTGATAGGCCGTTTCACCGCCCGGCGGGTGGGAAAGACGGCGGTAACCGAGGCGATCAGGGTGGCCACAAGAGCCGAACCGATGATCACCGGGATATTCCACATGGCCCGCATGTTCCCGGCCACCCGGTAGCCAATGCTGCCCCCCACGGCATCCAGCAGGGCGGAAAAGTCCACGCCGTACTCCACCATGGGCCAGTTGATGAGGCAGCCCGCGGCAATCCCCAGGATCGACCCGATAAGGCCGATAAAGCCCGCCTCAAGCATATAGGTCAGGATCATCTGACCGCCGGTCATACCCAGAGCCCGCATCATGCCGATCTCCTTGGTCCGTTCCAGGACCGACATAAGCACGGTGTTGGAGATGCCCAGGAGGGAGAGGAAGAAGAGCATTATCGAGAGTATCCTGGTAGCCCCGGACTCCAGGGCCTCGAAGCCCAGGTAATCCGCCACATAGTCCCTCCAGGTAAAGACCCCCAGATCCACGGGAAGGCTCCGGCCCAGGCCCGTTTCCAGGGCGGCGGTAATGGCAGCGGCGCGCTCCTTTTCTCCGGGCAGGGCCGCCGGACCAGCCCCCTTCTCCCGGATGAGCAGCTCGGTAACGGCCCCTTGCAGCATCATGCCCGACTCCCCCTGGAGCGCGTCCAGGGGCATATAGGCGATATTGCCGTTGGTGGCCGGGTCCGGGGAATTCAGCACCCCCACTACCAGGGCGTCCATGATCTGATTGACATGGACCACCGCGCCGTTAAAATCCGCGCGGATCATGGCGTTGAGCAGGTCGCTGCGCCTGGCCGCATCGGTTTCGAGGAGCTGATAATTCCCCTCGGCGTCCTGTTGATAGGCGGCAGCGGCCAGGGCCCGGCCGGTTTCGGTCAGGGCCGGCCAGAGGTCGTAGCCCCACTTGTCCTCCCGGATCGTTTCGGGCAGGACCTTGAGGTCGATCGTTGCGGCGATACGCACCAGGTTGCGGCCCGCGTCGTCCAGGATCTTCCAGAAGCGTTCCAGATCCGCCGCCGGGACGCCCCGCTTTAAGATCATACGCTCGTTCCCCGCCTCGGCCTCCCCGGCCAGGCTGAGAAAGCCCCCGGCGCCGGTCTCCTGGGCCTCATACAGGGAAAGGATAAAGTCCCGGTCCCTCTGATTTGCGGCCAGGGCGGCGATCTCCCCCTCGAGCTTCTGCCGGTAAATCCGCTGGGGAATACCCACCTGGAGCTTCTCCGCCGCCAGGGCCCCCAGGACAATCTCGAAGCCGCCCGGCCGGATAGCGCGGCCCGACTCCAAGTAAGGGCTGTAGTACAGGACCTCAGCTTCGGCCCCGGGGTCCACCGCGTTAAAGAGCATGGGCGCCGAACCGGTCAGCGAGTAGAGCGTAGCGGAGAAGACATAGCGGGGGGCCGCGTAGTAGCCCGCCTTGTCCAGGGCCGCCGCGTAGGATTCCCAGCCCCCAAAGGTCTCGAAGCTCGGCAGCTCGTCCTGCTTATCAAAGTAGAGCCTGGTTTGCAGCTTAGCCGCGCCGGTTTCATAATTCACGATGTTCCGCCGGGATTCCATGGTCATACCGGATATCCAGCCGTCCATAAAGATATAGAGGGTCACCGACACCATAATCGCCAGGGCGGTAAGGACCGTTTTTGCCCGGTGCCGCGACAGGTTGCGAAAGGCCAGCCGTTTTAGTTCCACGCCCATAGTAAAGGCCCGGGCCAGGCCGCTTCTCTGATTCATATATCCTCCCCTAAGCAGCCTTCGCCTCATCGCGCTCAATCTGCCCGTCCCGGATATAGACAATCCGGCGGGCAAAGTCCATCACCATCTGGTCGTGGGTAGAGAAGATAAAACTGGTCCCCAGCTCCTGGTTGAGCTTGAGCATGATCTCCAGAATTTCCCGGCCCGTTTGAGAGTCCAGATTAGCCGTGGGTTCGTCCGCCAGGATCAGGGCCGGCCGCTTGACCAGGGCCCGGGCAATAGCCACCCGTTGCTGCTGGCCCCCGGACATCTCCTTAGGCCGCCGCTTCTCCATACCTTCCAAACCCACCTGGCGAAGTACCTTGGCAGTACGCTCCTGAATCTCCCGGCGGTCCACCCCCAGAAGCGTTAGAGGAAAGCCGATGTTTTCCTCCGTGGAAAGCACGGGGATAAGGTTATAGGCCTGGAAGATAAAGCCGATAGAGTCCCGCCGGAGCAGGGCCAGGGCCTTCCCGGAAAGCTCCGCCGTATCCTGCCCGTTAATGATCATACTGCCCGCCGTGAGCGTATCCAGACAGCCCGCCAGGTGGAGAAAGGTACTCTTTCCCGAACCCGAAGGCCCCGCCATGGCCGCAAATTCCCCGGCCTGGAATTCCAGGTTCAGCCCCCGCAGGGCGTGGACCGTAATGCTGTTTAAGGAATAATCCTTAACCAGATTCTTCGCTTGTACTACCGTCATAATGCTCTTTCCTCCTCATTCTTCAGTTTCCTGAGTTCGTTTATTGCCTCCAGGCCGAAAATATCCCTGGTTTTAAGCTCCTCCGCCATAGAATTGGGCACCAGCAGCATGGAATTGCCGGATTTAAGGCCCTCGTTCAGGATCGAGAGAATCTTGAGCTTCATAGCCGCCTCATTCCCCGCATAGACCGCCACCGCTTCCTCCAGCCTCCGGGCGATTTCGATCTCCGCCTCCGCCAGGAGGATCCGGGCCTGCTTCTCCCGCTCGGCCTGAGCCGGCCGGGAGAGCAGTTCCTGCAATTTCTCCGGTATCTGGATGTCCGTTATCTCGATATGCTGAACCGTCAGACCCCATTCGGTAGTCTTCAAGTTCACCTGGGTCTGAATATCCTTTTCGATAAGATCCCCCCGTTTGAGAAAGGTCGAGAGATCGTGGCAGGAAATAGCGCTCCGCAGGGCGGTCTTGGCCGAAAGCACCACCGCGTCCTGATAATCCTCCACCTCCAGCGCCGCCTTTTGAGGGTCCCAAACCAGCCAGAAGATAAGCGCGTCCACGGTAACGGTTACCGAATCCAGGGTCAGGGTTTCCTGGGCGGAAAAGTCCGTAACCCGCTCCCGGATATCCACCACCTGGGACACCCGGTCCGCCAGGGGCAGGAGGAAACAGAGCCCCGGGCCGGCCACCCGGCGGAATTTGCCGAAGCGGAGCACCACGGCCCGCTCCCATTCCTCGAACTTCCGTACCGAGGGGATGATCAGCGCCCCCAGGACGAGGGCCAGGCAGAACCCCCGGCCGATACCGAGCCAGACGGCCAGGGCCCCGGGCCCGGTCAGGGCCGGCAGCGCCAGGTAGGCCCCAAAGCTGATAAGGGCGAGGAAAAGGACCAGGAGCCTTAACCCGGTCCAGTCCCGGAGTATCTGCTTCCCCGGCAAGGGCTTGATCAGGGGCGTCGCCGTTCCGGCGGCCGGGCCGGCGGCCGGGCCGGAGGCCGGGCCGGCCCGCGCCGCTTCTTTTCGTTCTAAACTATTCATCACCTTAGTCCTCCTTACAGGCTTGGATCATGCTGATAAGTTCCTCCCCCTTCAGCCCCAGGCCCTCCATCTCGGCCATAAAACGGCCGAAGAGCTCCTGGATCTTCCGGTTCCGGGCCTCTCCCCCGGGGTCCGGCCGCTTGCCGGATATATAGGTACCGCTCCCCACCTGGGTGTTCAGTATCCCCCGGATCTCCAGCTCCCCGTAGGCCCGGGCGATGGTATTGGGGTTCGTCTTAAGGGCCACCGCCAGGGCGCGAATCGTGGGGAGCCGGTCTCCGGGCCGCAGCCGGTCCGCCAGAATAGCGTACTCTATCTGCTGGATAATCTGCCGGTAGATGGGCACCCCCTGGGCAGGATCGAGAGAAAATTGTATGTCCGGCCCGGTGTTTGTACTATTCATCTAGTACAATCATAAAAGAACTAGTACAATTTGTCAAGTCTTTTTGATCAAAAAGGTAAAAAAAAGTACAAAAATCGCAAAAAAATCGATCCCTTGACCTTATTATCAGGAAGGTATAGACTGGGGTCATGCTCAGGGCGCAAAGATTTGAACAAAGCAGCGTAAAACCGGTCTTTTTCCCAAACGGTTTACCAAGCCCCTTCCGCCAGCTACCCGGTATTCCCCACTATTCCAGCTCCCCGGCAATCTGCCCGGAACAACCATAGCTATGTCCAGAGTAACTATTCCTGCATTTAGGGCAAACGGCTGCCCCGGTAGCATAAAAGGGCGCCCTTATGGAGTAACCGGGCTCCCGGATGGAGTAACCGGGCTCCCGGATGGAGTAACCGGGCTCCCGGATGGAGCAACCGGGCTCCCGGATGGAGCAACCGGGCGCCCGGATGGAGTAACCGGGCTCCCGGATGGAGCAACCGGGCTCCCGGATGGAGCAACCGGGCGCCCTGATAGAGTAACCGGGCTCCCGGATGGAGTAACCGGGCTCCCGGATGGAGCAACCGGACTCCCTTATGCAGTAACAATAAAACAAAGAGGAGAAAAAGAACTATGAAAGATTATTTGGATCTTACAGACAGCGATTTTGACGCGTTTTTCAAACGCCTTAATCAGACTCTGGCCCGGAAATGCGAGGGCAGCCCCCCCGAATGGACCCATATCCCGGCGGAGGAGCGGGC
>JAITON010000086.1 GCA_031289935.1 Treponema sp. | reverse complement strand
CCCCCGCTTCGGTATCCGGGAACGGTTGGAGGCCCAGGACCGGTCTATCAAGGACGCGGGCCGGGATCTGGCCCAGGCGAAGGCGGAAAAGGAGGCCCGTGAACGGGAGCAGGGGAGGCTTGGCGCCAGGCTGGAAGAGCTATGGCGCCGGGTCGAGGAGATCCGCACCGCCGCCCTGTCGCCGCGATCGGCAGAACCGCAACCGGATCTGCCGGAGTGCTTCAAGCCCGGTGGCTCTATTCCGGCCTTTTCAACGGTGAACGCCCTGCTCGCCGCTCAGGTCACCAGTCTGAACGCCCTTACCACGGAACGGGATGAAGCCCGCCGCGCCGGGAGCCGTCTCAGCGGACTGTACCAGGCCAACCAGGCCCTGCAAAGCGCCGCCGCCAACAATGAACGGGAACGGGCCCTGACCGCAGAAAAGCTCAAGACCCTTTCAGCGGCCCTCTCGGAACGGCGGCAGAAGGGGGAGCAGTTTTTGGTTAGCCTGGAGCCTCTGCTCGCGGAGGCCCGGTCCCCATTAAAAGGGCTCAAGCCCGGCACACTCTTAGAGGAGATGGACCGGATGCTTGCCGGGACCGAGGCAGGGATCAAAACACGGCGGGAAGCCCGGGAGGCCGCTACCCAGGAACTTGCCGCCGCAAACGCTCTGCGGGAGGAGGCCCGACGTATTCGGGAGGCCTCCATCGCGTCCTTGGCCGAAGCCGCCGCCTCCCTTACCAGCGCCCTGGCTTCGTCGCCCTTCGCCGCCGCGCTTGATGCCATCGACAGCGCTGCCATCGGCGCCGTCGTCGGCTCTGCTGTCGGCTCTGCCGAAGCGCTGCGGGCTGCGGCCCTGGACGCCGGCGCCGAGACCACCCTGGAAGCGGCGATTGCAGGCTGGCAGGCGGCCCGGGAACGGCTCGCCTCGCAAAGGGCGGAAATACAGCGCGGCCTGGAAGCGATCCGTGGGGAACTCCGTGTGGCTTTAGCCGGTGCCATTACTCCCGGTCAGGACGGGCTCGAGGCGGAGCTTGCGGCCTTAGCCGGGGAACAGACCGTAGCGGAGGCAGCCCGGGAGCAGGCCGGCGGGGAACTGGCGGCTCTCAAACGGGATGAGGAGCTTTACCGGGATGCCGAGGCGCGGTTCCGTGAACTTTCCCAAAAGGCCGGTCGCCTGGGCAGCCTGGCGGAGGATCTTGCGGGGCGGAACCCCCACAAAAAGGCCTTTGACGCCTGGCTTTTGGGCCGCTATCTTACCGAGGTGGCCGCCTATGCCACCGCCCGGCTCGAACGGATGAGCGAATCCCGGTATTCCCTGTTCCTGGACAACGCTCCCGGTGGCCGGGTCGAGGGCGGCCGGGGCCTGACCGGCTTGGATCTGGCGGTCTTCGATGCCTACACGGGCAAGTGCCGGCCCTGCGCCACCCTTTCCGGGGGCGAAAGCTTCATGGCATCTATCAGCTTGGCTCTGGGGCTTTCGGACTCTATCCAGAACCGTTCCGGCGGGGTCAGGCTGGATGCGGTTTTTATCGACGAGGGTTTCGGCAGCCTGGACGAGGCCAGCCTGGACCGGGCCCTCATCATCCTGGATGAACTGCGGGACACCCGCATGGTAGGGCTCATCTCCCATGTGGGGGAAATGCGCTCCCGAATACCCAGCCGCATGGAGGTGATCAAATCGCCGGAGGGCTCCCGCATCCTACAGTGATGCGCGCTCCTCTTAGATAACCATTCCCGGGTAGAGTATCGCGTTCTTCGGGATAATGATGATACCGTCCACTACATGGTAGTTCCCGAAGTTGCCCTCAGTTCGGGCCAGGGTGTCGATACCGATCCGGCAGCCCTCGCCAATCCGGGCGTTCTTATCGATGATGGCCTCCCGAATGAGGCTCCCCCTGCCGATCCCCACGCTGGGCATCCGGGCCTCGGCGTTCAGGAGCTTCTGCCCCTCCGATTCGTAAAAGTCCGCCCCCATGCAGATCACTCCGTTGAGGCTTGCCCCGGACTCGATAATGGTTCGGACCCCCACGATGGAATTGGTGACGGATGCGCTGGTAATGATACAACCTTCGGCGGCAATGGACTGATTCATGTTGCTAAAGTTCATCTTTGAGGGTGGCAGATTACGCATGTGGGTGTAGATAGGCATCTTCTCGTCGTAGATGTCAAATTTGGGCTTGATATCCGTCAGGTTAAGATTGGCCTCGTAGAAATTCCTGATGGTCCCGATATCCTCCCAGTAGCCCCCAAAAACATAGGCGTTCACCTTGAGCTTCTTGATGCTCTGGGGAATAATCTCCTTGCCGAAGTCGGTGAGATCGTTGTTCAGGCTACTTTCCATGGTCTCGGCGTTAAACACGTAAATCCCCATAGAGGCCAGGTATTCGTCCCCCCCGGTTTTGTCCCTTTTGAGCTCCTCTGGTACCTTGTATTCGGCAATGTCCCGGGTGGGCCCCGGTTTCTCCAAAAACTCGGTAATCTCGTTGCGCTTGTTCACCCGCATGATCCCGAGCTGGCTGGCATCTTCCCGGGAAACGCTGGTACAGGCGATAGTGATGGCCGCACCGGATTCCTTGTGCCTTTTCAGGAGGTCCTGGAGGTTCATGCGGTAAAGCTGATCCCCCGAAAGGATCAAGTAATGGGAGGGATTCTGGGTCCGGAAGTGGATAAAGTTTTTCCGCACCGCATCGGCCGTTCCTTCGTACCAGCCCGAATGTTCAAAGGTCTGCTCCGCCGCCAGGATCTCTACGAAGCCCTTGGAGAAGGTATCGAACATGTAAGTCTGGGACAAATGCAGGTGCAGGGACGCCGAATTGAACTGGGTTAGAATGTAGATATGCCGCAGCCCTGCGTTGATACAGTTCGAAAGGGGAATATCCACTAAACGGAACTTCCCTCCAAAGGGGACCGCTGGTTTTGCCCGTTCCTGGGTCAGAGGGAACAGGCGGGTACCCTTTCCACCGCCTAGTATGATTGATAAAACTTCGGTCATATGTGCCTCCCTTACTTTATTCGTGGCGAGGGTTTAATACCCCGCCCTTTAGGATGTTCTTAAGGTATTAAACACGAGTCCAACACCTTAAGAGAACAACCATACCCCGGCCGCTCTGCGGCGGGTTGGTTGATTATAGCACATATTTTCAAAGAAGTCGATACCGTATACAATGATCTTATGAGCGACCGCGCTATTTTGGAAAAGATTCTCGCCAGCCCCAGTTTCGCCCCCTTTATTGTGCGGGACCAGATCATTCCCGCCCGGGAAGCCCGGTACGCCCCCTTCCCCGAGGGCCTGCATGAAGCCCTGGCTCTGGCCCTCCGGCGCCGGGGCATCGAACAAATCTACGCTCACCAGGCCGAGGTCTGGGAGCAGGTCCAGCAGGGCCGGAACACCGTGGTGGTTACTCCCACGGCTTCTGGGAAGACTCTCTGCTACAACCTGCCGGTGCTCCAGACCCTGCTGGCCGACGACAAGGCCCGGGCCCTGTATCTCTTTCCTACCAAGGCCCTTTCTCAGGATCAGCAATCGGAACTGAATGAGACCCTTACCGGCGGCGTATCTGAAGATGCTGCCGGCGATTGGTTAGGGCTGCCCATCAAGGTAGTTACCTACGATGGCGACACCCCCGATTCCTTGCGGATAGCGGCCCGGGACCAGGGGCGGATCGTTATCACCAACCCCGATATGCTCCACGCGGGGGTCCTGCCCAACCATCCCCGGTGGATAAAGTTTTTTTCCAACCTCAGGTACATCGTGATTGACGAGATCCACAGCTACCGGGGGGTCTTCGGGAGCCATGTGGCCAATGTAATCCGGCGGCTCAAACGGGTGGCGGCCTTTTACGGGGCCCAGCCGCGCTTCATCCTCTGCTCGGCCACCATTGCCAATCCCCGGGAGCTTGCCGAGGCCCTGACCGGGGAGGCCGTGGCCCTGGTGGACCGGAACGGTGCGCCCTCCGGAGAGAAGCGCGTTATCCTCTATAACCCGCCCCTGGTGGATTCGGTCCAGGGTATCCGCCGGAGTGTGGTGACCGAGAGCCGCCGCTGGATGCTGGCCTTCCTCAAGGCCGGGGTTAAGACCATCCTCTTTGCCCATTCCCGGGTCAAGACCGAGGTGGCCGCGAGCTATGTCAACGAGGACCTCAAGAACATTAACACCGATAACCGCCGCATCCGGGTGGAGGCCTACCGGAGCGGGCTCCTCCCCAACGAGCGCCGGGAGATCGAGCGGGGCCTTCGGGACGGGACCATCCAGGGGGTGGTCTCCACCAACGCCCTGGAGCTGGGCATTGACATCGGCGGCCTGGACGCATCGGTGGTGGCGGGTTTCCCCGGCTCCTTTAACTCCTTCTGGCAGCAGTCTGGCCGGGCGGGCCGCCGGGGGGGTACATCGGTAGCGGTCTTTGTGGCCTCGGCCTCGCCCATTGATCAGTTTATTATGAACGAACCGGACTGGTTCTTCCGCGCCGCCGCAGAGGAAGGCCGCCTGGACCCGGACAATCCCTACATCTTTACCGACCACGTCAAATGCGCCTGTTTCGAGCTCCCCTTTCGCGATGAGCTCATGGACTCTTCGTCCACGGCTGCCGGGCAAGAGCCCTTTGGGCCGGGGCTGGCCGAGGCCCTGGCCTATCTTGAAGAAGACGGTATCGTCCGCCACACCGCAGGCCGCTGGCATTGGGCCGACCGCTCGTATCCCGCCGAGGGTATCAGCCTGCGCTCCGCCGGTGCGGACAACGTAGTCATCGTGGACCTTACTGCGGGCAGGAACACCGTGATCGGCGAGATGGACAGGCCCAGCGCCAAGGAGCTTATCTTCAAAAATGCCGTCTACCTTCACCGGGGCCGACAGTACCTGGTGGAATCCCTGGACATAGAGAACCGCAAATGTCTGGTCCGGGAGGCGGATGTC
>JAITON010000055.1 GCA_031289935.1 Treponema sp. | reverse complement strand
ATGTCCCCCAAAATTTTGATTGTTCGGGGTTCATCAGCTATGTGTTTTCCAAAACAACGGACTTGAAGCTGCCAACGAGCAGCGAGGCATACCTGAATGCCGGCGTGGAAATTAGTTTTGACGAGGCGGAGCCGGGGGACCTGCTCATATTTACGTCGGTACCGGGCGGGAATAAGGTCGATCATGTGGCCGTTCTTTACCGGAAAAGCGCGACCGGGGAGCTGCGGGGTTCGCTGTTGATTCACGCGGTGTCGATTCCGACCCAAAGCGCGACCATTAAAGGCGACCCGGATACTGCGGGAGTTAAAATCACGGAATTGGGGAAGCGCGGGGACGGGATCTGGCAAAATGAATATTTTCTCTCCCGTTATCTCAGTTGCAGGCGTGTCATACACTAGATTAGTGCAGGTCGCGCTGCGGTGTACAACCGCCGGTATATGGTATAATAATTGGTGTTTTTTATCAGGAAATTTGCGGTTAGCATTGCTTTAATCCCGTTTCTGGCTGTCTCGTGCATCAATAGGGTGGATGATGATGGCAGTGCGGCTGTCCCAATCCCTGGTACAGCGGCCGTCCCGGCGGCCGTCCCAGCCCCTGGTACAGCGGCCGTCCCGGCGGCGG
Source organism: Treponema sp. (assembly GCA_031289935.1). Taxonomy (GTDB): domain Bacteria; phylum Spirochaetota; class Spirochaetia; order Treponematales; family Breznakiellaceae; genus JAITON01. Next base: position 4,050 of record JAITON010000055.1, on the reverse strand, counting down.
AGACGGCCCCCACTGAGCTTCCAGCCCAGCCTGAACCTGCGCCGCCTACCCGGGCGGAACAGGTGATGAGGGCCCTGGCTGCGGCCTACCCGGACCAAATACTAGGGGCGGAATACCGGGACGGCGACTGGGCGGCGCTGCTCCGGGACCAGTGGTTCTATTATGCCCAGGGACGGCTCCTCCCGGAGGAATTGCGGGACCAGGCCGGGGACTACGACCCCCAGCCCTTTTACAACTATATCGCCGAACTGCCCCCCTGGCACGACCCTACCTCTGAGGAATCGGAACGCTACGAGCGGTCTGCGAGTACCCGGGAGGCAAACCCGCCTAAACGGTCCCAGCACTTTTACGACGCCCTCTGGCAGGCCCATACCCGGGCCGAATCCTACGAGCGGCTCAAGACCATCTTCTTTTTGGGGCGGGAGCTCTTGATTCACTACGCCATCATGGAGGAAGTCACCCTGGTAGAGGTCCAGATCAAAAAGGCCGCCGAGACCGATGCCGAAGTACGCCGCTGGATCGAGGGCCTGGATACCCTCTCGGCCTGGAGCTGGCGGACCATTGCAGATACCGAAAGCCGGAGCTTCCACGCCTACGGGATCGCCATCGACCTGCTTCCGGCCTCCACCGGCGGTAGGGCGGCCTACTGGCTCTGGACCGCAGACTATAATCCCCGCTGGTGGGCCGTCCCCTACGAGCAACGGCTTCACCCGCCGGACGCGGTCATCCGGGCCTTTGAGTCCTACGGTTTTGTCTGGGGCGGCAAGTGGACCTTCTACGATACCATGCACTTCGAGTTTCGCCCGGAGATCCTGCTCCTAAGCGGCCTTTCTATCGCCCGGTATTAGTTTGGTACATCACATAGCGTCAATCAAATTCTTCATGATATAGTCCCGCCGCTCCGGCGTGTTCTTGCCCATGTAGAAGTTCAACACCTGGGGAACCACCTTGAGGGTATTCACCGCCACGGGCACCAGGCGTATATCCGGGCCGATGAACTGGCCGAACTCCTTGGGGCTGATCTCCCCCAGGCCCTTGAAACGGGTTATTTCGCTGCTGCTGCCCAGGGCGGCCGTGGCCCCGTCCCGCTCCTTTTCGCTATAACAGTAGCGGGTCTCTTTCTTGGTCCGCACCCGAAAGAGGGGGGTCTCCAGGATAAATATCCGGCCGCCGGTAACGAGCTCTTCAAAGTATGACAGGAAAAAGGTCAACAGCAGGTTGCGGATATGGAAACCGTCAAAATCGGCATCGGTAGCAATGACGATTTTAGCGTAGCGCAGGCCCGTTACATCGTTTTCGATCCCGAGGGCCATCATCATATTGTATAGTTCCTCGTTCTTGTAGATGGCGGCCCGTTTCTTGCCGAACATATTTTCTACCTTACCCCGAAGGCTAAAGATGGCCTGGGTCATCACGTCCCGGCAGGAGACCATGGAACCCGTGGCCGAATCCCCCTCGGTGAGGAAGATGGTGGTTTCCTCACCGTGCTTGCCGTCCTCCAGATGGTACTTGCAGTCCTTGAGCTTGGGAATTTTGAGAGCGATCTTCTTGGCCGCCTCCCGGGCTTCCTTCTTGACTGTGTTGAGTTCGGTCCGCAGTTTTTCGTTGGCCTCGATTTTAAGTTCCAGTTTCTTACCGGCCTCCACGTTCTTGTGGAGCCAGTCTTCGATGGCATCCTTGGTTTCCTGGACGATCCAGGCGCGGATGTCCGTGTTGCCCAGCTTGTTCTTGGTCTGGCTCTCGAAGACCGGGTTCTTCAATTTTACTGCCACTGCGGCGAGGCAACCCTCCCGCACATCTTCGCTACGGTAGTCCTTTTTGAAGTAGGTCTGAATCCCCTTGAGAAAGCCCTCCTTAAAGGCCGACAGGTGGCTGCCGCCATCGCTGGTATACTGGCCGTTCACAAAAGAGAAGTATTCCTCGCCGTAGTTATTGGTGTGGGTAAAGGCAAACTCGATCTGGCCTTGGCTGGAATGGACCCCCTTGTAGTAACCCAGGGGATAGATACATTCCTCGCCGGTCTCCGCGCTCAAAAGATCGAAGAGGCCATGCTGGGACACGTAGGTCTTTCCGTTGAAGTTCAAGCTCAGGCCGGCGTTGAGGTAGGTATAATTGAGGATCCGCTGCTCGATAAATTCAAGGTTGAACTCGTAGACCCCGAAGATTTCCGTGTCCGGGGTAAACTCCACGTAGGTGCCGTTCTTTTGGGGCTCCTTGAGCTTGGCCTTGCGATTGCTGATGAGGGCCCCCCGCTCAAAGACGGCCTCGGCGAACTCACCGTCACGGACGGAGACCACCCGGAAATGGCTCGATAGAGCGTTCACCGCCTTGGTGCCCACGCCGTTGAGGCCCACGGAGAACTGGAACACGTCATCGTTGTACTTGGCCCCGGTATTGATCACCGACACGCACTCCACAAGCTTGCCCAGGGGAATGCCCCGGCCATAGTCCCGGACCCTCGCCGTACCGTCCTTAACGGAAACTTCAATGAGCTTGCCGTTCCCCATGATGAACTCGTCCACACCGTTATCGATGACTTCCTTGAGAAGCACATAGATACCGTCATCGGGGTGGGAACCGTCCCCCCGGCGGCCGATGTACATACCGGTTCGCAGGCGTATATGTTCCAGGGATGACAGGGTTTGTATCTTGGACTCATCGTAGATTGCCGCTGTTGTAGCCGCCGGTTTGACTGCCGCCTTGGAAGCCGCCGCAGGGATTTTGGCCGCTACCTTCGACGCCGGCTTGGGGGCAGTCTTTGCGCCCGCCTTAGCGGAAGCGGCCGCCTGGAGAAGCGATTTCCGCGCCGGTTTCGTCGTTGCGGGCTTTAGAGTTGCCGTTTTTACCGGCCCTTTGGACGGCGCCGGCTGTTTGTCATTCTTTGTCGCCATAGTTCCCTCGTAGCTAGAGCAACTTTGAAAGTTCCCCGATATTCTTCTGGGCTTCCCCAATGTCCCGGGAAAACTCCCCAATGGCCGTCTCGGCAGCGGCAATCCGCCCCCGCTGTTCGGCGATGGCCCGTTCCAGCTTCTTGATCCGCTCGCGCTCTTCGTCAATAGCGATGGCCGCCTTAAGCTTCTCAATCCGCTCGTTAAATCCGGCAATGGTCTTCCGGCCCTCGGTAACCCGGTCCAGGAGATCCCGGTCCTGGGAGTTTGGTTCCGCGCCGACGCTACTATCGCAGGGAGCATCGACGGTACTATCACCGCCATCGGACCAGGCGACCTCGGCCAGGCGGCCGTAGTCCAGACAGACCTGGCGGAGGGCTTCCCGGGACTGGACAATGCTCCGTTCCAGGGCGGCTATCTTCTTCTGGGGGCCTCCCTCGGGACTATAGCCATCATGTAAGCGGCGCCGCTCTTCCCGGAGCAGAGCCAGATCGGTCCTAAGTTCCGCAACGAGCTTGCGGAGAACCTCAATCTCGTCCAGGAGCCCCCGGACCGCCGGACCGAGCCCCCCCTGCCCTGCCGCCCCCTGGACGAATTTTTCACCCGCCTGGGCGTAAAGCCGCTCAAGACTGTTCCGGTTCTTCCCCAGAAAGGAACGGACCACCATACCCTGGGCGTTCTTGCCGATCCAGGAGAGGACGTTGCCGTTTCCCCGGTCCGTAAGATCGTCCAGACGCTCTTCCAGGGATCTGATCTTGGGGAGGAGCGCATCAAGCTGGGCCTGATAGCTCTGGCTGAAGTCAGGATAGTCGGCGGCCTCCAGCACCATCTGCCCCAGACGGCTGTAGAGGGCCGGGAACTTGACCGTCTCGCCAGCGGTTTCCTCGTCCCGGGCCCGGATGGCCTCGTCCAGGGACGCAAGCCGCTCAATATCCCCCTGGACCGTCTGCACGGCCGCCTCAGACCCGGCGATCTCAGCGGTCAGCCGCCGGTACTCGGCATGTTCCCCCTGCCGGGGCAACAGGGAAGAGCCCAGGGTCTCCAACATGATATCCACCGAGGCCAGGGTCTCCCGCTTTTTATCTTCCAGTTCCCGAATTACTCGTCTGCGCTCATCCATACTTAGAGGATACCGGTTATGGGGGAAAAAGTACAGAGGGCC
>JAITON010000202.1 GCA_031289935.1 Treponema sp. | reverse complement strand
ATCGCCGAATGGATTCACTACCTGGATTTTGTGCGGGAATACGACCTGGGCAAGCGCATCAAACTGGGGGAAAAGGGCGCCCGCTGGAAGCGGCAAAAGCTCCAGATCGAAGAATGGTGGAAGCATTCCATCGAAAAGAAGGTCCTCAAAATTCTGGAACCCACGGGGCTCATCCCCAAGACCCCCCACGACATGCGCGAGATCATGGCCAACACCCAGAAGCACTTTGTGAACCTGGAACTCAACAGCGAGATCGCCGTGTCCAGCGGGGCCGCCGCCACGGCCATGGAGCAGGGCTACAGCGGCATCGTGAACATCAGCCCCTTCGCCTGCCTTATCGGCCGGGTTATCGAAGGGCTCTTTACGCCCTGGGCCCGGGAACGGAACTACCCGGTCCTCTCGGTGGAGGTAGACGGCAACCTGCTGCCCCCGAACATCGTGAACAAGCTCAACATCTTTATGGTGAACGTGCTGCGCTTTAAGGGGAAGGGTGATTTATCGGGGCTGGTGGATGGGCCGGATGCCTGATATATGCGCAGCCCCGGGGAGCGCGGGCCGTGGCCCGGGGAGCGCGGGCCGTGGTCCGAAGAGCGCGGGCCGTGGTCCGAAGAGCGCGGGCCGTGGCCCGAAGAGCGCGGGCCGTGGCCCGGGCGGGCGGGCCGTGGCCCGAAGAGCGCGGGCCGTGGTCCGTGTTGCCAAGACCACGGGCCAAGGTGGTAAAGTGATGAATAAAACCAGGCGCCTATGGGCGCCCTGAACCCTGCTTCCGGGCGCCGCTTTAACGGGAAGCGCCTGGAACTGCTGGCCCCGGCAGGGAACTTCGCCATCCTCCGCCGTATCGCCGGGGCCCGCTGCGACGCGGTCTATTTCGGGGGGAAGCGCTTTAACATGCGGCTCCACCGGAAGGATTACAACTTCTCCTATGATGAACTGCGGGAGGCCGTGTCCCTGGTCCAGGGGCAGGGGAAACGGGCCTATATCACGGTCAACAACATGTATACCCAGGAAGAGCTCCCCGCTCTGGCCGGCTACCTGGACTTTCTCGCGGGAATCCGCCCCGACGCCCTCATCGTCCAGGACCCGGGGGTCCTGAGCCTGATACGCCGCCTGGAGCTTCCTCTGGCGGTCCACGCCTCGGTCATGATGAACGTCCACAACCTGGCCAGTATCCGGGGGCTTGAGGAATGGGGCCTAAGCCGGGTGATCATGTCCCGGGAAATGTCCCTGGCGGAGATCCGGGCGGTTTCGGCCCGGACGGATATGGAGCTTGAGTACTTTGTCCACGGCGATATGTGCGTTGCCCACGGGGGGCAGTGCCTGTACAGCGGTATCCTTTTCGGCGCCAGTTCCAACCAGGGCCGCTGCCTTAAGCCCTGCCGCTGGGATTTCCGGCTGGAATGCGGCGGTAAAATCTATCCCACCGAATTTCCCCTGGCGGTTAAGGACCTCTGCCTCTACGGGCATATCCCGGAGCTTATCCACAGCGGCATTAGCGTCTTTAAGATCGAGGGCCGGATGCGGGACGGGGATTACCTCGAAGCGCTGGTCAATGCCTACGGGGATGCTCTGGACCGCTACCTGGCGGAGCCCCTGGCCTACGATCCGGAAACCGGGGCGGAGGCGCTCTACGGGCAGCGCAAACGGGATTTCTCCACCGCCTACGCCTTTGGGAGGCCGGGCCTGGCCAATATCAACCGCCGCATGGAGGGGACCGGGGCCTTCTACAGTACCGGGAAGCCCTTTAGCGCGGCCACGGAGGAGCCTGAACTGACGCCTCTACGGATCGGCCGCATCCGGGACTATCTGGCCGGCCGGGACCGGGGCAATACCCGGCGGCCGGAACTGGCCTGCAAGGTGCAGACCGGGGAACAGGCCGGCGCCTGTTTCCGCATGGGGGTGGACCGGGTCTACCTTTCCGGGGAGGTCTTCCTGCCCCACAGGCCCTTTTCGGTGGAGGATATCAACAGGCTGGCGGCGGCCAAGGGGAGTTCCCGGCTTTACCTCTGCCAGAGCCGCATGATGTTCGACCGTGATATCGAGGAGTACCGCCATGCCCTGGGGCGTATCCGGGGGATAGACGGCATCGTGGCCACGAGCCTGGGGGGTATCCGGGAGGCGGCCCGGACGGGTCTGGAAATCCGGGGGGATTACGCCCTCAATATCCAGAACAGCGCCGCCTGGGAATTCTACCGTGCCGAGGGGCTTGGGAGCTTTACCCTTTCGGCGGAGACCAGGCTGGCGGATACGGCCGCGCTCCTGGCCGAGTCGGGGGATTGGGCGGAGATCATCGTGTTCGGCTCCCCCACGGTCATGTACCTGGAGCACGATCTCTTCGAGAATACCCAGGGGGAGGCGGACGTCCTCTATCTGATTGACGGAAAGGGCTTCCGGCACCCGGTCTACCGGGACAAACGGGGGCGGAATCACCTGCTCCTTTACCGGGATATCTCGGGGCTTCCCTTCCTTAAGGAACTCCACCGGGCAGGGCTCTCCTGTTTCAGGCTGGAAATCGCCCATCTGGAGCAGGGGGCTTTTGAGCGGAGTCTTGCGGTCTTTAAGAAACTTCTGGCCGAAGCTGACGGAGACCGGGAGACTATCCTGGCGGCCATCCTGGCGGAGGCCCCGCCCCGGCAGGGTTTTAGCCCCGGCGCCTGGGCATTTTGCGGCGATACCGCCAGCGGTCCCGCCAGCGGGGCCGCAGGAGGGGACCATGAATAGCAACGAAGCCCTGGAGAAGCGCCGGGAATACCTGATGCCCTGCCTGAACCACTTTTACCAGGACCCGCCCCTCTTTGTCCGGGGCGAGATGCAGTACCTCTACGACCAGGGGGGGAAGCAGTACCTGGATTTTTTCGCCGGGGTCTCGGTGATGAACTGCGGCCACAGCAACCCCTTTATCCTGGACCGGGTTATCGCCCAGATGCGGCAGCTCCAGCACCTGTCCAATATCTACCTCACCGGGCCCATCCTCGCTCTGGCGGAACGGCTCGCGGGGATCATGCCGGGGGATCTCCACAACTCCTTCTTCTGTATGTCCGGTTCGGAGGCCAACGAGGGAGCCCTGCTCCTGGCCCGGCTTGCCACGGGAAAGCGGAAGTTTATCGCCCGGCGGCTCGGCCTCCACGGCAGGACTAACCTGACCATGGCGGCCACGGGTCTTTCCCTGTGGCGGGCCGATCCCTTCCTGCCCGGCGACTTTTACTTTGCCGATACGGCGGAGGAGATCGAAGCCATCCTGCAACAGGATGAGGATATTGCCGCCCTGATCGTGGAGCCCATCCAGGGGAACGGGGGCATCAGGCCCGCGCCGGAAGGCTTCTTCCAGGAGGTTCTTGCGCTGCTCCACCGGCACGGGGCCCTGCTCATTGCCGACGAGGTGCAGTCCGGTTTTGCCCGGACCGGGAAGATGTTCGCCATTGAACACTACGGGGCGGCCCCGGACCTTATGACCATGTCCAAGGCCCTGGGGAACGGTATCCCCATCGCCGCCTTTGCCGCCTCCGCCGAAACAGCGGCCCGTTTTACCCGCCCCTCGGCATCGACCCTGGGGGGGAATCCCGTGTCCGCTACCGCAGCCCTGGCGGTGCTGGACTATATCGAAGCGGAGCGTCTCTGCGAGCGGGCGGCGGAACTGGGGGACTGTCTCCGGGCGGGGCTTGAGACGTTGCAACAGGGCACGGATCTGATCGCCGAGGTTCGCGGCAAGGGGCTCATGCTCGGGGCCGAGCTGGCTCTGGACGGGGAGCCTCAGCCTGGGCTCACGGACCGGGTCCTGGAATCGCTCAAGGACCGGGGGATCATCCTGGGCAAGAACGGGCTCCACCGGAACGTTCTCGCCTTCCAGCCCCCCCTGGTGATCAACGCCGGGGACATCAGCTTTCTGTTGGAAAATCTTAAGGAGGCGCTCCGTGAAAATCGACCGTAATCTGCGTTACGCTCTGGTGCTCTCGGGCGGGGGCGCCAAGGGGCTGGCCCATTTGGGCTTTCTCCGGGCCCTGCTGGAACGGGGCTGGCCCGAGCCGTCTCTGGTGGTAGGTACTTCCATGGGGGCCATCATCGGGGGGCTCTACGCCTCGGGGACCGGCCTGGGGGAGCTCCACCGCTATGTCCTTGAGGAGTTTGACATTACCAAGCACCTGGACGGCTTCACCTTTAAACTCGCCGAGCCCGTGGCCCGGGTCTTTCAGGCGGGAAAGCTTCTGGGGAACCTGGCGGCTAAGCCGGGCATCGACTCGGGGGAGCATATCGAGGCCCTGATCGACCGCTTCCTGGGGGTTAAGACCTTCGAAGAAACCCGTATCCCCTTTCGCTGCAACGCGGTGGACCTGGTCTCGGGCCAGGAAGTGGTCTTCCGAAGCGGGCCGCTGGGGCGGGCCATCCACGCGTCCATGTCGATCCCCATGATCTTTGCACCGGTCACGGAGACCGGCCCCAACGGAAGGGCCATGTGTCTGGTGGACGGGGGCCTTGCCGACAATCTGCCGGTTCATATTGCCGAAGCCGAGGGCTTTAGCCGGATTCTGGCGGTGGACGTAGGGGGCTTTCGGGACCAGGATCCCGGGGACTTTGTGTCGGTCCCCAAGATCGCCTACCGTTGTCTGGAATACGTCATGTTTTCCCGGGCCCGCCGGCAGGATGCCTGGGAGGGCGCCACGGTAATCAACGCCGCTGGCGGTACTGCTGGCGGCGCCGCCGGCGGTAAAGCCGCCACGCTCCTCTCCTTCGACCGGAAGCGGGAACTGGTAGCCCTGGGCGAGCAGTCCGTGGCGGCCAACCAGGGGACCCTGGAAACCTTCTTCGGCAAGGGTTACGAAGCTGCCGCAGCCAGGCGGCGGGCACGGAAACGGAGGCGGCAAACAAGAGCGCGCTGATTCGTTGCGGGTCAAATGCCTTACGAGAACAACCATACCCCGCTGCTTGCGGGGTTGGTTGATTGCGTTCCCTTGTATTTTCTCTGTTATTTTTATGGAAGCAGGAGCTTTTTGGCGGCAGTGCAGAGGGCTTCAGCGGCATCCATGGTAATTTCCGATTTTGCATACCGGAGGGTTATGGCGAGTTTGTTGTTCGCGGTAACGACGCCCACAATTACCAGGCTATGGGGAAAAACCGGGGGGATAAACCGGAGCTCCCGGAGCGTAAAGCTGCGGTACTGGTCAAACGCTGGTTTGCCCAAATTGGAGACCCCCAAACCCCGGTGGTCGCTCAGACTGCCGATGATGGCGGCAAGTTTTTTTGATACTCCATTGCCGTAATCGCCGTAGGAGGCAAATTGGGTGGATTCAATCAAGGCCGGGTCGAGGGCTTCGACAAATAAAACCGACCGTAAGCGCGGGCGGGGATGGTGCAGGACTTTTCGCAGGGCCGGGGCAAGCCGTTTTGCGTTGCTGATAAAATCCCTGGCCCCGTCATAGGCGGCCTTTACCAAAAACCCCGCCACATAATCGCCCAAACAATACGCCGCCGAAACCCTTAAATCGTTTCGGACGTTTACCGAAAGGCCCACCGGGATACTGTCTGCGGAATAGCGACCCCCCAGGCTGAGCATGGCCGCAGCAAAGGCCATGGTAATCGCTTCGTTTACGGTGATCCCCGCCCTTTTACAGGATGACAGGAGTTCCGTCAACGCGGCGCCTTCGATACAATCATGGTACATACCCGGGGGAAAGCGCCTGCGGTGGCTTTCAAAAAGGGCCCGGTACTCCGCTTCGGAAAAGGCCCGGGGATCCAGGGCCCATTGCTTGTTTAATTGCCGGGCCACGATTTTTGGCAGGAAACCCAGGCGGGCGCCCTGCCTAAAGTTCTCCCTGGGCTGCAAGGGCTGGGGGGTGGTATCCAGACTGCCGTCCAGCGCCAAAAGCAGATCCCGCGTCAGGTTCAGGTAGCCTATACCGTCGGCAATGATATGATGGCCCAGGAGCAGTAATTCTGTTTTCCCGGCATTACGGATAACACAAATTTTAACCAGAGGGCCATGGGCAAAATCGAAGGGTAAGGAATCTGTTTTTTCGTACCAATCCTGCCAGTCCAGTTCCGCGCCGTGGAATTCAACCCCCAGTTTTCCGGCGCCGGGTATGTACCAGGCCCGGTTGTTTTCATCAATCTGTACCGTACACTTAAGGAGGGGATGCCGGCGGCAGAGCATTTCCAGGGCCCCTTCGGCCTGTTCACCGGTAAAGGACCCTTCCAGCTCCACGCGAAAACACACATTGATATTAGGAGCCCGAAAAAACAAGCGCTCACCGGTCATCAGCAATTTATTCATGGTTTACATCCCTTTTCTCCGGTGTTTTCTCAAAAAGCGTTGCCAGTATAGCGGAGGCCTGCCTGTATATCAAGGCGGCGCCGATTACCCGCTCCCCTTGGGGGGCTACCATCAAGTCCATACCCCGCTGGATACTCCGCCCTTCGGGCTTCGTTGCGCGGTTCCAGGGGAAGGGCGCCGAAAAGCGCCTCCGTTTTGTGGGGGAGCACGAAGGCGTTGCAGACGGTCTGGCGGTCCTTCCAGTAAATGTTGACCCCCTCGGTGACGAACCCGGTTTCCACCACGCCGTTGGCAACCTCCGACGTGCTCGTGCGCAGAACCTCTAGGCCCAGCTTTGCGCGGGTCTCCTCGTTGATGACCAGCGTCCAGGCGCCGGTATCAACCAGCGCGCTCACCGTCTACGGTAAAAGGCCCACCGTCTACGGTAAAAAGCCCGCCGTCTACGGTAAAGCGCTCACCGTCTACGGTAAAAGGCTCACCGTCTACGGTAAAGCGCTCACCGTCTACGGTAAAACGCTCACCGTCTACGGTAAAACGCTCACCGTCTACGGTAAA
>JAITON010000162.1 GCA_031289935.1 Treponema sp. | reverse complement strand
AGCACGTCTTCCCTATGAATGTCAACATATTTTACAAAAATTTTAGCCCGTATTGTGCATTTGGAAAATGACAACCAGTCTCGTTGGGATTTTAGGCGCCGTTGGGCGGGTCCTGGGGGCGTCTTCGGGCTTGGTTCTCGTGCAGGCAAGCCTAAGGCTATAGTGCGGGGTTCTTTCAATAAGGTGCCGCCCACGGTGTACTGGGTCTTGATTTCCACCTTCCACGCCCCGGCGACGGGCTTGCCGGTGCGGTAAGGTGGACAACGCCCGGCGTGACATCCCAGACACCCGGCTACAGTCAGAGAAACGCTGACTTGCGTCAGAAACAGAGGCTGTATCCCCGCTTTGCCGGCATCGGCGCCCGCATTCCCTCAGGTTAAATCTAACCATAGGGGCGGAAATGTAAGGGGGCGTTTAAGTGCTTCCTTAGGTCAATGAAGCGTCCCACCTCAGTTCCAGTTGGCCGGTTTCCATGTCCGTGCGGCTCCGGCCCCTGCGGGGGAAGAGTTCTGCGTTCCAGCCCGCCGCCAGGGCGATGGACTCGGCCACGGGGAGGACCTGGGAATCGGTGTAGTGATCATAGTCCAGAGGGTTTTTAACCATGCTGACCGGTTCCGGCCCCTGGATGGTCCAGAGGAATTCCACCGTACCCCGGCGACCCTTCCAGCCCAGGGCCCGGGCGACCTTGACCTGGGGCGGGGTAGCGGTGGTGTAGGTTTCCGGGGGCCGGGAAAGCCGCTTGCGGTAGATCAGCTCGCCGTCAAGCCTGCCGGACCGCAATTCCCGGATGATGCCGAGAACTTGCTCTTTAAAGACCGCTTCACCATCGCCGGAGAAAACCATGTCCAGCAGTTCCAGTTGTATCCGCCGGGCCAGGGGGGTAGTATCACTGCGTACGGCCTCCATGCCCTTGACTTCCACCGAGGGGGGCGAGCCGTCCTCCTTGAGCATATAGCCCGCATAGCCCTTGGCCCGGCCCCGGATCGCCCCGGCCTCGTGTCCACCGGCGTTTTCCGCAATGGCCCCCGGAAGACGCGCACCCGCCATGCCCCGGAGCGGCGGAATGATAAACTGCCGGTAAGCTTTTTCGAAACGGAGTTCCAGGGTCGATTCCAGGCCGTATTCCTCCCGGATGCATTCCGAAAGAGCCGCGTTTAGATCCCTGGCCAAGGGGCCGCAAAGGGCGGCGAAATCTTCATAAGCCGCCTCACCGGGGAGGCCGGTGTCCACAAAGAGAGAATCGGTATCGCCGTAGAGGACTTCACGGCCCCGGACGGTGAACCAGTCCCGGGAAAAAAGGAGCCACTTCCGGGCAAAGGAGGTAATGGCGCCGGCCAGTTCGGTGCGGCCGTAGCGGCAGGATCCCGTACCCAGAACGCCATAAAAACTGTTCATCAGGATTTTATACACATGGGCAGCGATACTGTCGCCGGTAGCGATCGCCTTTCTGCGGGCCTCAAAGTATTCGCCGATAAGCTGGGGCAGTATTCCCGGGTCCCGGGAAAAGGCCGCTCCGTTGGGCGCGGTGATGGGCGAATCCGATGCAGCGGCCAGCGCGTGGGCACGGGGGTCGATATTAAAACTGCGTATGATGGTGGGATAGAGGCTACGGAAATCAAAGACCGCGATATTGCGGAACAGACCGGACCGGCTTTCCAGAACCGTGCCGCCGGCCGCACCGGAGACCTGGAGATTTGCCGGGGGAGGGACATCCGGGGCGATACCGTTTCTGCGGAGTTCCATGCCGTAGATATGCTCAAAGCTAACCACGCTGGTCCATGCCTTGTCCAGAAAGACCCCGGTCAGGGCCGCCCGTTCCACGGTCAGGGCAAAGAGGCCGGTCCTGGAGAGAATCCGCAGCACCAATTCCGCATCGGTATAACAGTAGCTTCCGAATTTGACGGGATCATCAGCATAAAGCCGGTCCAGGGCCTCAATCTTTTCTGTCCCGGTGGATTCCACGAGCTTGCCTTCCCCCAGGACCGATTCGGCCACGGTTTGCAGGGTATAGTCGGGAAAGCGTTCCGGGCCGGAGCGGATGATCCTGAGGGCGTCCAGCACCTGCCGGCCGGGGGTAAGGGCCGCAGCGGAACGCCTGCCCTCGCCGGCGAAGAACTTTGCCGGCTCCGGGCTGCGTCCCAGGGCAAAGGGGATGCCGAGGCTGCCGGCGCGGTCCGCCAGCCGGGGAAAGTCGAAGTCCAGGAAATTCCAGCCCGTGAGTATATCCGGGTCCTCTTGCTGGATACCGGCGATAAAGGCCCGGAGGAGCGCGGCCTCATCGGGGTAAAAGATGGGATCCAGGCTCGTCGTATTACCGGCGGCTCTATTGCCGGTCAGGGCCTGTCCCGGCGGCAGGACCACCCGGACGCAGCCATGGACGCCGCCGAAGCCGGAATCCGCAAAGGCCACGGCCACGGCCCGGATTGCGCCAGACCGGGTATCGGTTTCAATATCGATGGAGGCGATCTTGAGCTTAACCCGGGTTTTGTCCAGGGCCGGTTCAAGCTCCGGGTCGGGGAACACGAGACCCACGGAACGGCCCGGCCGGGAAGGACCCCGGATGAGGATAGGCCCCCGGATAAAGCGGCCGGCGAGGAAGGCCTCGGCGGGTTTCATGCCGCGCTCCGGGCTGGGGACGCCGGCTTCTTCCAGGATACGGCCTGCCTTGACATAGCCCCGGATATCGGCAAAGCGGAGGAGCAGCAGTGTTTCTGTTCCCGCAAAGGATTGCAGCGCCGCCGCTTCCAGGGTATAGCGTACCGGTTTCAAGAGCGACGC
>JAITON010000137.1 GCA_031289935.1 Treponema sp. | reverse complement strand
ATCCGGTAGGATGGCGGTCCAGTTTGCGACTATTGGGAGATTCTGGCCGCTTTGTTCAAAACTTTGTGCCTTCAGCATGGCGTAAGTGTATCCTTTCCTGATAATAATGTCAAGCGCTTTGTGGGAAAATGTTGAAAAAACGTGAAAATCCCGAAAAAAACGGGAAATTCCCCTAGTCTAATCGCCCATCCTACTGGATGGCGCGCGTTCAACGGCGTTTTTCAACGCTGCCCGAGCTTTTCAATGACCGGCTCCAGGGCCCGGAGCCGCACTACCCTGCCCCCTCCATACTCCCCGTAGGCCCGGTAGCGCTCCCCGTCATCAGAAAAGGGGGAGGAAATTTCCCCGGGAAAGGGGGGATAGCGCTTCTGAGCCCAGCGCACCGAGGAATCTTTAAGGGAAAGTTCCGGATGCGCGGGATCAAAGTAAATAAAGGACTCGTGAACCCCCCGCTCCCCCGGCGGGGCCTCATCGGTACTCTGGAGGTAGCGGATAACCCCGGTCTGGAGATTCACCGACTGAATAATGGCCGAATGGACCGCGCCCCCATCGGCGCCCCGGAACAGGAGGATATCCGCAGGTCTAAGGTTCCGGATTTCATCGGCCACGGAGATAAGCGCCCGGTTGTTAGAATTGAAGAACCAGGTTCCCACGTAATAGGCAGCCGCGCTCCCCGGCGGCGCTCCCAGGGAAGGGCCCAGAAGGCTGGTTAAATCGGCGCCGCCGCTCCGGGCAATAGAAGACAGGACATTCCACACAAAGCCCGAGCAGTCCATACCCACCCAACCCACGCAGTACAGGTAATTGTACACATCGGTTTCCCCGATACTCCGGCCCGGGACCAGGACCCAAGGCTGATGGGGAAGCTGGCGGTAGGCATCGGCCTTCATGCGGGCAATATCGAAGAAGTCCCGGGAAACCGACCAGTTCCGGTTGGGCATATCGAAGATGATCACCTTCTCCCGGCCGTCAGAGAGGGCCTCAATATAGCGCTGAAAATCCCCGGAACGGAGCGCCCCGCCGATACTCAGCCAGAGCGCCGCCGGATCTCCCTTGCCTCCCTCCACGAGTTCCCAGGCCTGGCCGGCAATCGTTTCCCGTTCATGGTTCTGGGCAAAGGGCATTCTCAGGTTCATCATCTTGCCGCCGATGATGTAGGTTCTAAAGCAGAGCCGGTATGCCTCCTCAATAACCGCCTCCACGCCCGTCCCCCAGACCCGGCTTGGATCGGAAAACTCAGAAAGCGGATTCGAGGCTTGCTGGGAAATGGCCGGGAGGGCGGCAAGAAGCCCTATCACGAGCAGGGAAGGAACAAAGCGAAAACGCAAAGTCTACCGTATCCCTTCAATGTCCTTGAAGTAGCGTACCGTGCCGACCCGGAGCTCGTCGGTGGCCGCCTCATCGCAGATGATGACGGCCCGGGGATGCATCTGGAGGCAGGAGAGGGTCCACATGTGGTTGATCCCCTCCTCCACGGCAGCCCGGAGGGCCCGTGCCTTCTTATACCCGCTCACCAGGATGAGCACCTCCCGGGCGTCCATGATGGTCCCCACCCCCACGGTCAGAGCCCGGGAAGGCACCCCGGCAGGATCGCCGCCAAAGAAGCGGGCGTTGGCGGTCTTCGTATCCGTGGTCAGAGTCTTGATCCGGGTCCGGGAATAGAGGGAGGAACCGGGCTCGTTAAAGGCAATGTGGCCGTCCTCCCCCATGCCCCCCAGAAAGAGCTCAATGCCGCCGGCCGCCTGGATCGCCGCCTCATAGGCCGCGCATTCGGCATGGGGGTCCTGAACATCACCGTTAAGGATATGCACCCGGTCCTTGTCGATATCAATGTGGGAAAAAAGATTGTCCCACATAAAGTAATGGTAGCTCTGGGGGTGGTCTGCCGCGAGCCCTAAATACTCGTCCATGTTGAAGGTCACCACCTTGGCAAAGGAGACTTCCCCCTTCTGGTAAAGGCCGATAAGCTGCCGGTAGGTCCCCAGGGGACTGGAGCCGGTGGGCAGCCCCAGCACAAAGGGCTTTGCCGCAACCGGCCCGTATGCCTTAATCCGGGCGGCGATATAGTTGGCCGCCCAATGGCTCATCTCATCATAATCCTTGAGAACGACTAAACGCATATCATCTCCTGTATTTGATGGCGCCCCCCAGGGTCACCAGTTGTATGTTGAAATCCTGGTCAAAGACCACCATATCCCCGTCGCTGCCGGGAATGATACTCCCCTTGCCCTTATAGCGCATCACCTGGGCGGGGTTATAGCCTGCGGTCTTGACTGCATCCTCCAGACTGAATCCGAAGGCTCTAAGGTTCTTCACCCCCCGGATCATGGTAAGACCCGACCCGGCGATCACCCCATCGGCCTTGCGGCGGAAGACGCCATCACGGAACTCCACCTCCTCGCCGTTGGCAAAGAAGGGCCCCTGCTCCTGCTCCGTGGGCTTGAGGCTGTCGGTCACCAGGACGATCCGGTCGATGGGTTTATCCCGCAGGAGCAACTTGAATATATCCGGGTGGATGTGGAAACCATCGGCAATAACCTCGCAGGAAATTTCCGGGTGAATCAGTACCGCCCCCGCAGCGTTGGGGTTCCGGTGGTCCAGGCGGCTCATAGCGTTAAAAAGATGCGTGGCGTGGAGTATCCCCGCCTGCATGCCTTCCACCATGTTTTCGTATCTGGCGTCGGTATGCCCCGCCTGGAGCACGATGCCCTTCTTGATACAGTAGAGAGCCAGCTCCCGCATGCCCTTGAGCTCCGGGGCCACAGTCATGTTGATGATATGCCCGCCTGAGGCCTCCCAGAGTTGCTCCATAAAGGGGATATTTACCGGCTGGAGGGTTTCGGGCCGCTGTACCCCCAGCTTATCAGGCGAAAGGAAAGGCCCCTCCAAATGGAGTCCCATGATCCGAGCCCCCTGCTCGTGCCCCATGGCCGCAGCAACCCCCCGCACGGCCCCGAGCATCTCCTCCGGGGGTGATGGATAGAGGGTGGGGTTAAAGGCCGTGACCCCGTAGCGGCAAAGGTCCCGGGACATGGCCAGGACCGATTCGGTACAGGCTTCCTGGGAGATCGCCGCATCGTCGGTACCGTGGCCTCCAAAGCCGTGGATATGGGTGTCGATAAAACCTGGTGCGATATAAGCCCCCTGGACGTCAACAAGTTCCACATCGAGGGCAAACTGCTTTTGTTCGAAGCGTTTTTTGGAAAAAACATCGGCCACCGTACCGTCCTCGATATAGACGGCACAGTTCTCCATGGCGGCAAAGCTGGTCATCACCGTACCGTTATACAAGCAAAGAGGATTCACACCGTGGCCCTTATCAGCGTTTCAGAACCGAGACTACCCGTTCCAGGACCTTTTTGCGGTCCAGGGGTTTGATGATATAGCTTTTGGCCCCGAGAAGGAGAGATTTCTTGACCACATCCTCCTTTCCCAAGGCACTGGCCATGATCACTTTGGCATTTTTGTCGAATTCCAGAATTTTTTCCAGGGCTGTGACGCCGTCCATCACCGGCATGGTGATGTCCAAGGTAACCAGGTCCACATTGGGGTGGAGTTCCTTGTATTTTTCCACCCCCTGGGCTCCATCCGCAGCAGTACCAGCTATCTCAAACCCCTCGGAAGTAAAAATCTGGCTTAACTGCTTGACAACGAACATAGAATCATCTATCACCAGCACCCGGTAAGACCCCCCCTCGGGCCTGACCCCATCGGGTGTCTTGTCATTAATGGTGGGCATATCACTCTTCACTATCATGCGGCACACTCCTCTTCGTGTGTATAATGTAGATTATGGGCTTCTGGAAGTCAAGCCCCTTAGCCGATAATGGGAATATGATCGCGCCTTTTTTGCTAGCGCCCATGGCGGAACTAAGCCACCGGGCCTTACGGGAACTGATTGAGGGATTCGGGGGCTGCGATGGCTACTATACGGAGATGATCGGCGCTGGGGCCCTGGTCTCGGGAGGGCGATTCGAGGACTGGTACCTGGAATCCGGCCCCTGCCCGGATAAACTGATTTATCAGCTTGTAGGAGCCGATTCCGGGCGTCTGGCCGTTGCAGCGGCCCTCCTGGACAAGCTCCCCGGAGCCGGTATCGACATCAATATGGGCTGCTCGGCGCCGGCCATTGCCCGTACCGGCGCGGGGGTCCGCTGGATGGCGTTCCCGCAGGAGGCCGCCGCCATGATAGGCCAGGTACGCAGAGCTACGGGCAAGCGCCTCAGCGTGAAATTGCGGCTGGCCCCGGAACGGGGGATCGTGCAGGCCTCAGACGGCCCGGACGCAGTCTTTGACTACCTCCTGGATTTTTGCCGACGGCTGGTGGAGGCAGGGCTGGATTTCGTCGTCCTCCACCCCCGGACCGCAGACGAAAAATTCCGCCGTGCCGCCCACTGGGATTACGTGGCCAGGCTCAGGGCCGCCCTGGACATTCCTGTGGGGGGTAACGGCGACATAGACGGCCCCGAAAGCCTGCTCATACGGGCCCAAGGCCCCTGGGACGCGGTGATGGCTGGCCGTGCCGCAGTACGGCAGCCATGGATCTTCGCCCAGGCGCGGCAGCTCGCCGCCGGGGACACGCCCAAAGCAGCCTTGAGAAGCGTGAAATCACGCTTTTGCCCAAACGAATTACACGAAGCTCAACAGACCACGAGCCCCCACTCCCCATTCCCTACTCCCAATCTGGAAGAGACCGGCCTCCGTTTTCTGGATCTTCTGGCAAAGTACCAGCCCCCGGAGTTCCACCTGAGCCGGGCCCGGCGTTTCTTCAACTATTTCTGCGATAACCTACGCTGGGCCCATTACCAAAGGACCCGGCTCAACCGAGAGACAGGCCTGAAAGGCATCGCCAGGGTGTGGCAGGAGTATTTCCGGGAGACCGGGGACAGTGGGTTATCTACCGCCCCATAGCCTTTTTGAAGTTTGCCGCTACCTGCTCCACAGCAGGGCGGGCATCCACATCGACCAGAAGACCTCGTTCCCGGTAAAAGCCGATGAGGGGGGCGGTCTGGTCCCGGTAGACCTGGAGTCGTCTGCGGATGGCTTCTTCGCTATCATCGGCACGAGTATAGACTTCACCCTCGCAGGCATCGCAGCGGCCCTCTTGACGAGGCTTTTTAAAGACCCGGTGATAATTAGCCCCGCAGTTCCGGCAAATCTGGCGGCCCGTAAGACGTTCCACCACAGCTTCGTCGGGGACATCAAAATTAACCACCCGGTCGATACGGGCAAATCCTGCCAGGGCTTCAGCCTGAGGAATAGTCCGGGGGAAGCCGTCCAGAATATAGCCGGCCCTGACATCCTCCTGGGAAAGCCGCTCACGGACCAGGGCGATGGTAGTCTCATCGTCTACGAGCTTCCCCGATTCTATGATGGCCTTTACCTTAAGGCCCAGAGGAGTTCCCGCATCCCTGGCGGCCCGGAAGATACTGCCCGTGCTGATATGGGGAATCTTGAACAGTTCCACGGCTTTGGCAGCCAGAGTACCCTTCCCCGCGCCGGGGGGGCCTAGAAAAATCAGGTTCATACACGCTCCTTTCCCGTCTCAGTATAGCATAAAAAAACCCACCCCCGAAAGAGGGTGGGTAATTAAGCAATATACCGGGCCGTTAGCGCGTAACCGTGGCCTGGGTAAAGAAGAAGTAACCCAGCGGCGTGTAGTACATACCCGTTACCTGGGGGTTAAGCATATACGTCTGGGTATAGAAGTAGATAGGCGCCATGGATGCGTCCCGGCCTACGAGGATATCCTCGGCCTGGTGCATAAGCCGCATACGGTCGGCCTGTACCGAGGTGGCCTTGACCTGGGCGATGATGCTGTCGAACTCAGGGTTGGCGTACTGGGTATTGTTGTTGCCGCCGCCCGAGACGAACATGTCCAGGAAGCCCACGGGGTCATTGTAGTCCCCAATCCAGCCGTCCCGGGCCGCGCCTATATAGTCGCCCTGCTTGCGGACATCCAGGAAGACCGCCCAGTCCATGTTGGACAGGGTTACGTTCACCCCCAGCGCGGTGGTCCACATATCCTGCAACGCTTCGCCGATAGCCCGGTGGGACTCAAGGGTATTGTAGAGGTACTCCACCACCGGGAAGCCCTGACCGTTGGGGTAGCCCGCGTCAGCCAAAAGCTGCCTGGCCTCGGCAACGTTCTTCTGGTAATCCGCATCGGCGAGGCTGTAGTAATCGCCTCCGGTGGCGCGGAAATCGCTGCCCACGGCGGCATCGGACATACCGGCGGGCACGAAGCCCGACGCGGGTTGCTGCCCGGCCTGGGTGATCTGGTTCACGATGTAGTTCCGGTCAATCGCCAGGGAGAAGGCCTTGCGTACCCGGGGGTCCGTAAAGGGGGCCTTGGCGTTATTAAAGCTCACATAGTAGGTTCCCAGATAATCGGCAATATGGAGAGACCCCGCCGCAATCAGGCTGGGAATTTCGGCCACCGGGACGTTCTCGATAAAATCAAGTTCCCCGTTCCTAAAGCCTACAAGCTGGGCGTTGGAATCGTCCATGAGCGCCCATTTGATGGTGTCCGGCCCCTTTACGGTCTCGTAATAGTTGGGGTTCTTCTCGAAGAGGATGTAGCTGTTGTGCACCCACTCCTTCATCCGGTAGGGGCCGTTGCTGACATAGGTAGCGGGATCGAAGGTCCACTGATCCCCCGCCTTATCTATGGTAGCTTTCTGCACCGGGAAGGTCGCGGGGAAGGCGGCGATCTCGTCAAAGTAGGCGCAGTCGTTTACCAGGGTGATTACCAGGGTCGTGTCGTTGACGGCCCGGATACCAAGCTCGCTGGGGGCCTTCTCGCCGGCCATGATCTCGTTGGCGTTCACCACCATATCGATCATGTAACTGTAGTCTGCGGCAGTCTCCGGGTCCACCAGGCGCTGCCAGGTATAGACGAAGTCATGGGCCGTAAAAGCCGAACCGTCGGACCACTTGAGGCCGCTCCGCAGGGTGTAGGTCAGAACAACCGTCCCGTCGGCGTTCACCTGCTTCGCGGGAGCGGAGGCCGCCATACCAGGGACCACTTGGGCCTTGCCCAGACCGTTCACCGGGGCCACCCCGGCGTCCACATACTTGTACAGGCCTTCAAAGGCATGCTGGATGTAGATGGCGCCGTCCACGGACGAGTTCAGGGCGGGGTCAATAGTATTCGGCTCCGAGCCAAATACCGCCGTAACGGTACTGGCCACCGCACCCGTTGAGCCGCTCGTACCACCGCCGCAGCCGATCAGCGCGGCCGTGCAGAGCACCGCCGCAAGAGCGAATAGAACCGCTCCAATTCTCTTTTTCATGTAGATTCCTCCTTGGAAATTTATACATTAATTTAACATAAAAATGCAAAACATGTCAAGCCCCCCTCCCCCGCGTCTTTAAGAACCTCCCGCCAGGATCATACAATCAACCAACCCCGCCGCAAGCAGGGTATGGTTGTTCTCGTAAGGTATTTGACTCAGGGTACATACCCTTAGTTCCGCCCCAAGGGGCGTACCCTTCGCAACGAATCATCAAAAATCCGCCTCCTTATGCTAGATAAACTCAAAGAAGATAAGTATACTTACGGGCCATGGATATTTTAAGGCTGGGAGATGAGACCCTCAGACAGAAGGCGGAACCGGTCAAGCCCATCGGGCCGGAATACCGGCAGATCGCGGCAGAGATGATCAAGGCCCTCCACGACGGCCGGGGGATAGGACTCGCGGGGCCCCAGGTAGGGCTCCTCAAACGCATCTTTGTGGTCCACGTGGAAGACGACCTTCCCCGGGTCTTTATCAACCCTTCGATTATCGGGACCTCCCAGGAGGAGGCCCGGTACGAGGAGGGCTGTCTCTCTATTCCCGGTATGTACGCCGAGGTAACCCGCCCCGTATCCGTCAAGGTCCAGGCCTGGAACGAGCGGGGCCGGCCCTTTACCCTGGAGGCCGATGGTATCCTCGGCAGGGTAATCCTGCACGAGTACGATCACCTGGAGGGGGTCCTCTTTATCGACCGGCTTTCGGAGCCCAAGCGCAACAGCCTGATGCGCAAATACGAAAACCGGAAGAAAGCCTGATGCGTATCCTCTTTGCCGGGAGTCCCGGTATCGCCCTGCCCGCCCTGCGGGTCCTGGCGGATTTGGCCGGGCAAGGGGCCCTGGAGCTTGCGGGAGTGCTGACCAATCCCGACAGCCCCCGGGGCCGGCACGGTACGCCGGAACCCACCGAAGTGGGGGCCTTTGCGGAGGAACGCTCCCTGGCCCCGGTCCTCAAACCCGCAAAACTGGATGCCGGAGCCCGGGAAGCGGTGGCCGCCCTGGAGCCGGATCTCCTGCTGAGCTTTGCCTACGGGCGGATCTTCGGGCCCAAATTCCTGGCCCTCTTTCCCGGGGGAGGCATCAATATTCACCCCTCCCTGCTCCCCAGGTACCGGGGGCCCACCCCGATCCAGGCGGCGATCCTGAACCGGGATACGGAGACGGGGATCAGCATCCAAAGGATTGCCCCGGAGATGGACGCCGGGGATATCCTGGCCCAGGAACGCATCCCCCTGAGCGGGCGGGAGACCGCCGCATCCCTGGGGGAGACTGTTGCCGGGAAAGGGGCCGCCATGCTCGCCGCTCTGTGTGCCGCCAAGCTCCAGGCCCTGGCGGCGGAAGGCCTGGAGGGACTTCCCCAGGACCATTCCCGGGCAAGCTACTGCGGCCTTATCAGCCGGGAGATGGGCCGTATCGACTGGACAAAA
>JAITON010000115.1 GCA_031289935.1 Treponema sp. | reverse complement strand
GATCCTGAACACGGTTCACCCCCACGTCAATGACCGCCGCGCCGGGTTTGACCATATCCGCCGTGATAAGGCCCGGTTTCCCCGCCGCAGCGATAAGGATATCCGCCCGCCTGGTATGGGCTCCCAGATCAGGGGTCCCGGTATGACAGACCGTTACCGTAGCGTTGTATTCCCGCCGGGCCAGAAGGTTCGCCAGGGGCTTGCCCACGATATTGGAACGGCCCACCACCACGGCATGGGCCCCGGCAGTGGGAATCCCCGTCTCCCGCAGGAGCAGCAACACCCCCTGGGGCGTACAGGGGAGAAACCCGGGCCGCCCCAGCATCAGGTTCCCTAGGGACAGGGGGTGGAACCCGTCCACGTCCTTGGCCGGGTTGATGGCGGTAATGATCCGGTCCTCCCGGATATGAGCTGGCAGGGGGAGCTGGACCAGGATACCGTGGACCGATTCGTCGGCGTTGAGCCCGGCGATAATGCCCAGGAGCGTCTCCTCGGCGGTATCCGCAGGCAGGCGGATATCCCGGCCAGCCATGCCCGCCTCGGCCAGGGCCCTTTCTTTGCCCCTAACATAGGAAAGGCTCGCCGGGTCCTCCCCTAGGAGCACCACCGCCAAGCAGGGAGTAAGACCCTGCTCTTTGAGCCGGGCCGTCCGCTCCGCTACCTCCCCACGGGACTTGGCCGCCAGGGCCTTGCCGTCGATAATGATCGCCATGCTACTTCTTGCTGTTCCTGATCACCGCCTGGGCGCCGGCGAGGCGGGCTAGGGGAACCCGGAAGGGCGAGCAGGACACGTAGTTGAGCCCCGCCCGGAAGCAGAAGTCGATGGTCAAAGGATCGCCGCCGTGCTCGCCGCAGATACCGAGCTGCAAGCCGGGATTCACCTTACGGCCCTCGGCGGCGGCAAATTGAATCAGATAGCCCACGCCCTCCTCGTCAATAGATTTGAAGGGATCCACGTCCAGGACATTCTTGACCAGGTAGGTGGGCAGGAATGAGGCCACATCGTCCCGGCTAAAGGCGAAGGTCATCTGGGTCAGGTCGTTGGTACCGAAGCTGAAGAACTCGGCGTAGCGCGCCACATGGCCCGCCCGGATAGCCGCCCGGGGCACCTCAATCATGGTACCGATCTTGATGTGGGGCGCCTTGACTCCGGCCTTGTCGAAGACCCGTTGGAGCGCCGCCTGGGCGTTGGGCTTTAAGAGCTTGAGCTCCCGGGCCGTTACCACGATGGGGATCATGATCTCCGGGTTCACGGGTATATTCTTCTTGATACAGTCCACCACCGCCAGGGCAATAGCCTCGACCTGCATGTCGTAGATCTCCGGGTAAGTTACCGCCAAGCGGCAGCCCCGGTGGCCCAGCATGGGGTTAGCTTCTTTGAGTACATCCAGTTTGGGCTGGAGGTCCCTGGGTTTTACCTGGAGGAAGTCCGCCAGTTCCTCGACTTCGGCCTTGGTATGGGGCACGAACTCGTGGAGGGGCGGGTCCAAAAGACGGATGGTTACGGGCCGACCACCCATGGCCTTGAATATGCCGAAGAAGTCCTTCTTTTGCAGGGGCAGGATCTTCTTGAGCCGGGCCTTGCGTTCCTCGTAGGTATCCGCCACGATCATGGCCCGGAAGTGGATGAGCTTTTCCTCGGCAAAGAACATATGCTCGGTCCGGCAGAGGCCCACCCCCTGAGCGCCGAACTCAAAGGCCCGTTGGGCGTCCTCGGGCTGATCCGCATTGGTCCAGACCTCGAAGCCCTTGAGCGCGCCCCCTGACGAAGCGCTCCTGACCGATTTGGCCCGGATTTCATCGCACCAGCCCAGGAAGGCGTTCATGTCCCCCGATATCCTGGGCACCACCAGGGGGAGCTGGCCCGCGTAAACCTCGCCCGTGGAACCGTCAATGGAGACCCAGTCCCCTTCCTTAAAAGTCTGGCCGCCGATAAGGACCTTCTTGCCCTGGACCGATACCCCCTTGGCGCCGGCCACGCAGGGAGTGCCCATACCCCGGGCTACCACGGCCGCGTGGCTCGTCATGCCCCCGGTAGAGGTGAGGATGCCCTGGGACACCACCATACCGCCGATATCCTCGGGGCTCGTGTCCTTACGCACCAGCAGCACCTTCTCGCCCCGGCCGTGCCAGGCTTCGGCATCCTGGGCGCTGAACACGATCCGTCCACAGGCGGCCCCCGGCGAGGCGTTAAGCCCCCTGGTGATGACCTTAGCCGCCTTCTGGGCCTTGTGGTCGATCATAGGGTGCAGGAGCTGGTCGAGCAGGGCCGGCGTAACCCGGCCGATGATGGCAGTCTCCCGGTCGATGAGGCCCTCGGACACCATATCCACGGCGCATTTTACCGCCGCAGCCCCGGTGCGCTTACCGTTCCGGGTCTGGAGCAGGAAGAGCTTGCCCTGCTGAATGGTGAATTCCATGTCCTGCATGTCCCGGAAATGCTTTTCCAGAATATTTTTGACCGATACGAGCTGCTTATAGACCCCCGGATTCTTCTTTTCCAGGCTCGCCAACTTCTTAGGGGTTCTGATACCGGCCACTACGTCTTCGCCCTGAGCGTTCATCAGATACTCGCCATAGAATTTGTTTTCCCCCGTGGAGGGGTCCCGGCTAAAGCAGACCCCCGTGCCGGAATCCTCGCCAAAGTTGCCAAAGACCATGGACTGGACATTCACCGCCGTGCCCCTGAGGCTCTTGATGTCGTTGAGCTGCCGGTATTTAATGGCCCGTTCGTTCATCCAGGAACCGAAGACCGCGTTAATAGCCCCCCAGAGCTGGTCCAGGGGCTTCTGGGGGAAGTCCTTTTTGGCGGCCTTCTTAACGATCTTCTTATAGACCTCCACGAGCTTTTCCAGGTCCTTCGCGTCCAGGGCCGTGTCCAGTTCCACCTTCCGGGCTTTCTTGACCGCGCTGATGGCCGCCTCAAACTCGTCGTGGGGAACCCCCATGACCACGTCGCCGTACATTTGGATAAAGCGCCGGTAGGCGTCCCAGGCAAAGCGGGGGTTGCCGGTCCTGGCGGCCAATCCCCGGACGGCCTGATCATTCATCCCCAGATTCAGGATGGTGTCCATCATGCCGGGCATGGAAACCGCCGCACCGGAACGGACCGATACCAGCAGGGGATCCTCGCTATCGCCCAGCTTCTTCCCCATCAGCTTTTCCAGGCAGTCCAGGTGGGAGAGGACCTCTTCCATAAGCCCCTGGGGATAGCTGTTTTTGTTTACATAATAAGCCGCGCAAACATCCGTGGAAATCGTAAAGCCCGGGGGGACCGGGATACCCAGATTGGTCATCTCCGCCAGATTCGCCCCCTTGCCGCCCAGAATATCCCGCATCCCGGCGTCGCCTTCAGCCTTACCTTCACCGAAAAAATAAACGTTCTTCACAAAAGTTCCTCCAATGGCCGCAGTATAGCAGAGGGGGGAGGAAAAAGGAAGAGGGATTCTTTGCTTTATGATTTTTCACCAGCCCAGGTCCGCCAAACATGCGCAGGAAGCGCTGAAAAACGCCGCCGGGCGTTTTTCTCATGCATGCCTTCATAGCCGCAATTACGCAATAACCGCTTAAGCAACAAAGCATTACAAGAAATCGCAAAGGGCAGGGCAGGGGAACGCTGGGTTTTGCAGCCCCTCTCTGGATTTTGCTGATACTTCAAGCCCGTCAATTAAAATGACGGCCCTCCGCGCCACCTGCGGAGGGTTCTAGTGATGCTTACCAGCCCGATGCCCGCCCTGCCGGTAAATCCCCCGTTAATCTCTGCCACTATATCACCAATGTATGCGTCAATATCACCAATATATGCTGGAATATACAAACCAGGAATATGCGATAAATAACATAGGGCGGCTTTGCCGCAAAATAGGGTAAAAACATCCGCTTGATTTAATTTTCACGCTTTGATAGACTATTTTTTGTGAGACGTTTATCGCAAAAACCTTTGTTACTCATTGTATTGACGGTATATCTGGTCTTTACCGCCTTTTTTGCGGAAAATTTTATCTTTACGCACCTTGACCACGAACACGACCATGACGGCACTG
>JAITON010000164.1 GCA_031289935.1 Treponema sp. | reverse complement strand
TATCTAGGCTTGGTTCCCTTGGACGCCCCGCTCCTGGTCCTTATCGCAGCCCTGCTCTTTGTTGCGGTCCTGTTCGCGGCGCTGATCCGGGGTATCGTCTCCCTGAGAACGGGCTGGGGCGGCGTTGCGGGGGAAGTTCCCCGCCGGGATCCTGCGACCGGGGGCCTCCGGTGGAAGCTCCCGCTCTTTATCCTGGCCCTGGTCTTTTTGGCGCTCTGCCTCCTGTCTGTCCCTCTTTATATTCGTACCAATGAATCCGAAGGGGAAAGCCTCTTTCGGAGCCTCCGGGACCGTGCGAACCTCCTGTTGGACAGCCTCGCCTCAAGCGCCGGGGCCTGTTTCGACCGGGGCGCGGTCTGGGAACTGTCCCTTATCCCCAGCCAGATGGCCGGCGTCCCCGAGGTCAGGAGTGTTACGATCTCGGGCGATGATCCCGGTACCCCGTTCTTCGACGACATCGTCTGGGCCAGTAACGACCCGGATATCCTCGACAAGCTTGATAGCCCGGATCTAATCCCCGGCAAATCCCGGCTCCAGGATTCCCTGAGCCCCTACCTGGAAACCATCGCAGCGGACGCCCCGGAGATCGGCATTGCCGGCCCTCTGGGAGACGAATTCGCGCTTTACCGCAACTGGAGCGAAGCTGTCGAAACGGCAACCGCCGGGACGGCAACCCCCGGGGCGGCAACCGCTGGGGCGGCAACTCTCTGGGAGGATATCATCTTGACGGAAGGGAGCTTTATCTTTTATAAGCCCATCCCGTCCTCCCGGGAACCGGGCCTCCGGGGTATGGTCCGCATGGAGGTCGTCCTTGACCCCATCTTCGAATCCCTCAGAGCCCGGCAGCGGGAACTCCTGGGGACCATCGTCTTTATCGGCTGTGCCGCCTTCCTCATCGGCGCTGCCGGAGCCCTGGTACTCTCGGACTTCATCGTCAAGCCCATCAGAAGGCTGGAAAACCGCGTGGAACTGATCCAGGATACCGAGAACAAGGCCGCCTCGGAGCTCACCATCGGCAAAGAGATTCAGAAGAGGTTTATCCCCCTGGAAACCGACGGCCAGGGCAACAAGCTTAGTGTGGGCTTTAAGGACACCCGGAACCTCCAGTTCTTTGGTTACTACGAGGGCGCCATTGGCGTCTCCGGGGACTATTTCGATTACCTGGACCTGGACGGCCGTTACTTTGCCATCATCAAGTGCGACGTGGCCGGCAAGGGCGTCCCTGCGGCCCTCATCATGATCCAGGTGGCTACCATGTTCCTCAACTACTTCAAGCAGTGGACTCCCGCCGGCCGGGGTGTGCACATTGAGGACATGGTCTACCAAATCAACGATTTTATCGAAACTCTGGGCTTTAAGGACCGTTTTGCCGCCTTTACCCTGGCCCTTTTCGATTCCCAGACCGGCCTTATCCGCTTCTGTAACGCCGGGGATAACCTCATTCACTGGTTCGACGCCTCCGAAGCTAAGATGAAGGCCACGATCCTGCCCGCAACCCCCGCCGCCGGGGTCCTGCCCAACCGGGAGCTGGAAGCCCGGGGCGGCTACCGGGTCCAGAACTTCCACCTTGATCCGGGCGATATACTCTTTCTCTATACCGATGGGATTGAAGAGGCCCGGCGGCGCTTTCGGGACCGGTCCTTCCGGGAGATTGCGGACGAAGGCGGCCTTGAGTTTGAGGCTCTTGGCAGTGAGCGGGTCGATGCCATCATCAATGCGGTGATGAACCGCCAGATCTATACCCTCCGCAAGGCCCGCAACCCCGAGGGGGACCAGGACCTCCACTTTGATTTTACCCGGTGCCGTCCCTCGGTGGAGGAGGCTATCATGGCCCTTGTTTCGGTGGAACAGATCTTCCGCCTCTATAAGCGCCCCGGTATGACCGCCGATTCCCGGGTCCTGGTAGACCGGAAGATTGATGAGTTCCTCCAGGAGCATTTTGTCCAGTATCCCGTCTACTGTAGCGGCCAGGGGGAGTATACAGCCAGCCCCATGTACCGCTATTATACCCGGGTGGACGAAGATCCCCAGGATGACGATCTCACCATCGTCGGGATAAAACGGAAGTAGGAGGCCATGATGAAACGAAGACTCTGGTTTATGATAGGCATAGCAGCGCTGCTGGCGGCCTTAAGCTTTCTTGCAACGAGTTGCCTGTTCACGTTAAGCGGCTTTCCCGTCAGCGGGTCTCCCGCAAGCGGGTCTCCCTCCAGTGGGTCTCCCGCAAGCGGGGACAGGGGCTATTACGAGCCCTATCCCGGTGATTTTGGCGCCATGCCGGGCGCTGCGCCGGACGCCTCGCCCGGCAGCGCCCCTCCATCCAGCGCCCCTCCCGCCGGGGCGCCGGAGGGAAGCCGCCCCCAGACCGGAGGACAAGCTGGGGGCCAGACGAGTCCCAGCCGGAGCGGCCCCACGACGGCCCCCGCATCCGCCCAGTACCGTCTCCTGCCCGATGCGGCAATCCGTAGCCAGGCCCGGACCACGCTCGTATCCGGCAGCCCTTCGGTCCTCTCCAACTGGCAGGCCGCCGGTGTCCTCAGTTGGCGGATCCAGTTGGACCGTAGCGCCGCCGGAACCTACGTTATCAGCCTCCGCTATGCCCGGGGCGATGCCGGCCCGGTAACTATCACGGTCTATTTGAACAACCAGCCCCAGGGCCGGTCCGTCAGCCTGGATCTCCCCGGTACCGGCGGCTGGGACACGTACAGCGAAATCGTCCTGGGCAGCATCGTCCTCGAACCCGGCGACACGGAGCTTTCCCTCCGGCTTTCCCCGGCAAGGGCCGCCGGGACCGCCGAACTTGTACGGTTTAACTGGCTCATTATGGAGCGGCAATCCTCTTCGTCCCCAGGCAGCAACCAGAGCCAGGGGAATACCAGCCAGCGCGGTCCCAGCACGGCTCCCCAGGCCCCATACCGCCTGGTCCCCGGCGAGGCCGACCGTTCCCAGGCTGCGGCGGTGGGCAAGGAGGGGTCCCCCGAGATCCTCTCCAACTGGAGGGCCGCTGATATCGTCAGTTGGAAGATATCCTCGGACCGCAGCACCGTGGGAACCTACACCCTGAACCTCCGCTATGCCCGGGGCGATGTCCGGGGCGATGCCGGCCCGGTAACCATGACGGTCTATTTTAACAACCAGCCCGGCGGCAATGCCCTGAGCGTTGAACTCCCCAGTACCGGCGGCTGGGACATCTACAGCGAAATCGTCCTGGGAAAAATCAGCACCGAACCGGGCTACAATTCAGTGTATATCCGCCTCAGCCCTGCCAGCAGGACCGAGACGGGGGAACTTATCAGATTTAACTGGCTCACCATGAGCAAACTATAACGCAGGAGGCAGCTATGTCATTTAGTGATCGCATGAAGGAATTAATGGAGCAGGGCGCCGCCGTTTCCAAGGACTTTATGTCCAAGGCCGGCGAAAAAGCCCAGGATTGGGGGGAGCGGGGTTTCCACGTTTCCAAGGATTTCGTGTTCAAGGCCGGCGCCAAGGCCCAGGACCTGGGCGAGCGGGGGGTGCTCATGCTGGAAATCAAACAGCTTGAATCCCAGGCTCAGAAGCTCCTGGCCAGACTCGGCTCCGAGGTCTACACCCAGCTTGTAGAGCAGAACGCTCCCAGCCTCGATGCCGCCGGCCCGGCAGTCAAGTCCCTGCTGGCGGAACTGGCCGTCCTCAAAGAGGGCATCGAAAAGCGGGAAACCGAGCTGGAAAACCGCAAGACCCCGGTTTAAGCTCAAAACGCGCGCCCTGCGCCTGCGCC
>JAITON010000059.1 GCA_031289935.1 Treponema sp. | reverse complement strand
GTTAAGCCGGTAAAAGTGGACAAAAGAGGATACGGCTGGTTCTTTGGCGGCCTCGCTGCGGCGTGTCTGTTTGGCGTGCTCATCTATATGCCGATACTGATGGGAATTCCTGGGCACTCACTGGTGAAGCTGTTTGTCCCGCAGAACTCGACGCTGGCGGTGAGTACCTGGGCGGCCATTTGCGGCGCTTTTGCCATCGTCATGATGATAATAAGCTACCATATCTATGGCAAGAAAAACGGCTTCGGCTTAAAAGTGCGCGGCGTCTCCATAGGGATTGGGCAACTGGGGAAAACAGTTTTACTGGCCGTAATAACCGTTACGGTGTCTTACGGCCTGGTATTCCTGGCGGACTTCTTCTTCAAAACTGACTACCGCTTCTGGGTATTGGCGGTTAAGGCCTTTACCGTAGACAAAGTTGTAGTGGCATTGTTCCCCTACCTGCTCCTTTTCCTCGTATACTATATTGCAAACGCCGTAGCGCTCAATTCGTTTAACTTTATTGAGAACGGCAAGAAAGAGTGGGTAAACACGGCCCTTGTCGCCGTTTTCAACGGCCTTGGCCCCCTCGTCCTGGTGCTGATTCAGTATATCGGCTTTAGGGCTGGCGGCGAAATGACCTTCGGATACGACTCCAACATGAGC
This sequence comes from Treponema sp., assembly GCA_031289935.1. GTDB lineage: Bacteria > Spirochaetota > Spirochaetia > Treponematales > Breznakiellaceae > JAITON01. Next base: position 19,035 of record JAITON010000059.1, on the reverse strand, counting down.
ATCATCTGGCTGTTCCCGATCATCGTGATACTTCCCATCACCGCAATCATGGGGAGGAAGATTTACCGGGTAACAAACAATCCCTACTTGCCCGGTCTTATCAACGGCATACTGGTAACCTTGATAAGTTGCAGCAACACCCTGACCTGGGGTTAAGCCTTTGTAGTTACCGAACAAGTCTATTAGACGAAAAACAACCACCCCCGCCGCAAAGCGGCCGGGGTGGTTGTTCTCCTAAGGTATTTGACTCAGAGTACATACCCTTAGTTCCGTCCCAAGGGGCGTACCTTCGCAACGAATAAACAAAAGAGCATATCGTGGATATACCAGACAGCCGGGCATTTGAAATACTGAACGAAAGGAAAAATTATCTCATAAATAAAAAGCAAAACAAGGATAACGGTTATATAAAGGCGGAAATCTCTGCGCTTGATAAAGTAATAACGTTTTCAAAATACATTCTAAATAATTTCCCCCCCGAATTGATTAAAGAAATAGTTGAAAAAAGTGAATTGGAAACTAAAACTGTTGAAGCAACAGAAGACGGTACAGAATATGAAGTGCTGCATTCATATGAAAGGGATCTATCAAAAGATTTTAAAATAACGGTTTCCTTTATACGGCATCAGGAAAAGGATCAAATTCTTTTGGTCTATAAAAAATATAAAAGGAGACTGTTTAAATGGGCGTATCAGGGAAAAGTGAGGATCACGCAAACAATTTTAGCGGAGATTTTGAATACCTACAATGAAACAATAAGGAGTTAGGCAATGCGGTGTCTGGAAGTGTCTGCTTTTTTCGGCGACGGTATGGTGATTCAGCAGGGTATGAAGGTCCCGGTCTGGGGGAAGGCGGCCCCCGGCGCGGCTATCAGCCTGAGTTTTCTCGGCAAAGTCTATGACGGCAGGGCAGATGCGTCCGGCCAATGGGAGCTATGCCTGGAACCCGCCCCTAGCGGCGGCCCCTGGGTCATGGAAATTCGCGCAGACGGGACCGCCGCCGCCTGGGGCGGGGAAACCCTGATCCTGCGCGATCTCTACGGCGGCGACGTCTGGCTCTGCGCGGGCCAGTCCAACATGGAACTGCCCCTGGAACGGCTTCGGGACCAATATCCCGGCGAGTGGAAGCCGCCGGTGAACAGTCTGATCCGGCAGTTCCGTATCCCCCCAAGCTGGGATTTTTCCAGCCCCCGCGCCGGGATCGACCGGGCCGGCACGGGCCAAGCCCATTGGACAGCCGCAACGACGGAATCCCTGGCGGATTTCTCCGGCACAGCCTGGTTCTTCGCCAAGGCCCTGTACAAGCGGCAGGGCGTTCCCATCGGCCTCCTGCATGCGGCCCTGGGAGGCGCTCCGGTGGAGGCCTTTATGAGCCGGGAAGCCCTGGAATCCTACCCCGGCAAGATCGCCCAGGGTGAACTGTATGCGGACATTCATGTACGGGAAGCAACTATCAGAGCCAATGAACAGGCCCAGCAGGATTGGGACGAACAATCCCTGCGTACCGACCCCGGCCTGGCTCCCGGCGCCGAATGGTTCCGGCCCGATACTGATGAGGCCGCCTGGGGGCAGATCTCCCTGCCAGGTCCCTTCGCCGGCCTTGAAGGGTTCTGCGGCGTGGTATGGCTCCGCCGCCGTTTTACCGCCCCCAGGACCATGGCCGGGAAACCCGTCCGGCTCTGGCTGGGTACTATCATCGATGCGGACACGGCCTATATCAACGGCGTGGAAGTGGGAGGAACCACCTACCGTTATCCACCCCGGAAATACGCCGTCCCTGCGGATGCATCCGGGGGGCTTTTGCGGGAAGGCGAAAACCAACTGACCCTCCGGGTGGTCTGCAAGACCGGCGGCGGCGGCCTTACACCGGATAAGCCCTTCCGCATCTTCTCTGCCGGGGGGAGTATCGAACTGGCGGGAACCTGGCGCTGCCGCACCGGCCCCCGGCTCGAGACCTGTCCGCCGGGCTTCTTTATCCAGTGGCAGCCCATGGGACTCTTTAACGGTATGATCGCTCCGGCCCTGCGCAACGCCATCCGGGGCGTACTATGGTACCAGGGAGAGTCCAACGAATGGCAGGCCGGGGAATACGCCCCCCTCTTCCAGGCCATGATCCGCTGCTGGCGCGATAGGGCGCCGGCTTTACCCTTTCTCTTTGTCCAGCTTCCCCTCTTCGGCCCGCCGGAGGACAACACCGAAACCAGCCGCTGGGCGGTAGTCCGGGAAGCCCAGGCCGCGACCCTCGCCCTGCCCGGTACCGGCATGGCCGCCGCGCTGGACACCGGGGAATGGAACGACCTCCATCCCCTGAACAAGCGCGCCGTGGGAGAACGCCTGGCTCTGGCCGCCGAAAAGCTGGTCTACGGTATCACCAATACCAGCCCCGGCCCCATGCTGCGGGATATAAGCCGCCAGGGAAACACGCTGATCCTCAGCTTCGATTATTGCGGCCGGGGGCTGGTCCTACGGTCCCCGGTATCGGCCCCAGGCGCGGGTATCCCGGCAGCGGCCCCGGAGGCCGGGGCCCTGATAACGGCGCCCTATATCACGGTCGCCGCCGGAGACGGGACCAGGGAACCGCGGCCTGCGCTTATTCGGAACGGGAACTGCCTGGCAGTGGATGCCTCCGGCATGACCGGCCCGTTCAAGCTCCTCTACGCCTGGGCGGACAACCCCCTGGACCGCTTCTTCTACAACGATGAAGGCCTCCCCATGCTGCCCTTTAGGGCATTATGCCCGGAAAATGCTCCCCAGAAACAAAAAACCGCTTGACCTGTCCGGGCCTGCCAGATAGCGGCCCCTCTGGGGGGCCCCCAGGCATGTTAGGTCTTCATCCGGCAGGATGATGGACCATCATGCGGTAAGATGATGGACCATCATGCGGTAAGATGATGCACCATCATGCGGTAAGATGTTGGGTCTTCATCCCAGGCATGTTGGGTCTTCATCCGGCAGGATGTTGGGTCTTCATCCCAGGCATGTTGGGTCTTCATCCGGTAAGATGATGCGGCCACATCCCTGGGATGATGGACCATCATGCGGCAGGATGATGCGGCCGCATCCCAGGCATGTTGGGTCTTCATCCGGTAAGATGATGCGGCCTGCCCCCCCAGGGGCTGCCCCTGGGGGGCCCTGTTCCTTCCACAATTTGGCGAATCTTCTGAATCTTTGGATAATCCCTTCTTGACTTATTGGGCATAAGATTGCGATTTTACAGACTCAATGCTGTAAGGAGATCGTTTATGGCAAAGCAACAAGATTCTCTGGGACCGGGGCATCAGCATGAGTAATATCATTCGCGCAAGAACCGGCCTTTTTATGGACAGTTTTTATCCCGCCATTGACGGGCCTACCGTGGTACTGGATAATTACGCACGGTATTTGCAGACCAGGAAGGACGGCGCCTTTATCCTGGTACCCGAAATACGGGATGAGCCCTACGATGACCGCGTTCATCCTTATGACATCTACCGGCTCAAGGCTATGCAGATTCCTTCAAAAAAATTCAAACAGTATAAGCTCATTGTACCGGCCTTGAACCGCGGGCTCATCAAAGCGGCGGCCTCCCGCGAAATAGATATTTGCCATGCCCATTCGCCCTATACGGCGGGCAGTATCGCCAGTACTATAGCCCGGCAAAAACACATTCCCCTGGTAGTAACTTTTCACACCAAATATAAGGCGGACATCCTGGCGGGAACCGGCAGCCGCTTGCTGGCCGAAACCGGCGGCAGGATCATTGTGGATATGCTGAATAAGGCGAGCGAAGTTTGGGCGGTGAATCAACCTTGCGCCGGGATTATCCGGGAATACGGCTACAAACGGGAGGTCCAGATCATGCCTAACGGGATTGATGTGAGGCCTCCGTCCGATCCGGCTCTTGCTTCCCGTGAAATACGCAGCCGTCATAATATCGGCGGTGATGAGAAACTGTTCCTTTTTACCGGCAGGCTTTCTCTGCTCAAGGGGATCGATCTGGCGCTGAAAAGCCTGGCCTGGTACAAAAAACAGGACCCCAAATTCAAATTTATTCTGATAGGCTTTGGGCATGATGAACAGGTTATACGGGATTTAGCGGCGGAACTGGGTCTTGGGGAGCAGGTCATTTTGACCGGAAAAATTACCAGCCGGGAGCTGCTCGTAAAATACTACGGTACTGCCGATTTATTGCTGTTCCCCTCGGCCTATGATACCGACAGCCTGGTGCCAAAGGAAGCGGCCGCCTGCGGGACGCCCTCGCTGCTCCTGCACGGGGCGCCAACGGCCTCCAGCTTTGAAGATAATGTAACGGGATTTCTCTGTAAGGCCGATGTTGAATCTATGGGCGGCAGAATAGGAGCGATATTCCGCCACCCTGAACAGCTTGCCCGCGTGGGACAAGCCGCCCGGGCTCTGACCCAGACCTGGGACCAGGCCGTTGAAACCGCCTATCAGCGTTACCGCGAAGTGATAAAAACCTACCGGCATATTCGTGAAAACAAACAGTAAGGCCATGCCCCGGAAATGGATCTGCCGGTTCGCGTGGTAAGAGAGGGATTCCTTCTAGCCTATGGCCAGGGTCTCCTCCGCCCGGATATCTTCCGAAGAGGCCCCGGCCATGATGCGGTAAGGGGTCTGGTCCAGGGCAAAGCTCCCGGAGATCTCGTCATAAAAGGCGAACTCCTCCAGGGGCAGGGTAAAGACGAGCCGCCGCTCCTCGCCGCGCTGTAGGTGCAGGCGTTCAAAGCCGCAGAGCTGGCGGCGGGGCCGGGGCCGGTCCTGCCGGGTGGAGGCATGGTAGAGCTGTACCACCTCGTCGCCGTCCCGCTCCCCGGTGTTTTCCACCGTGATGGCCGCTTCAATGCCCCCGGCCAGGGGCTTCAGCGTAAAATCACGGTAGGCAAAGGCCGTGTAGGAGAGGCCGTAGCCGAAGGGGTGGAGCACCGGTTTATCGGTGTACAGGTAGGTCATACGGTTCTTGATGATGTCGTAGTCGTTGATAGGGGGGAAGCCCCCGGAGCTTTGATACCAGGTCTGAGAAAGCCGGCCCGCCGGGGAAAAGTCCCCCGCCAGGGCCTCGCCGATGGCCGTACCCAGTTCCTGGGCGCCGTGGCTGCTCAGGAGCACCGCCCGGCTGAGCTTCTCCTGGGGTTCCAGCGCGTAGGGGTAGCCGGCCACCAGGCAGAGCACGGTGTTGGGGTTGGCCTTTGCCGCCGCTTGCAGCAGGGCCGCCATGCCCTCCGGCAGGTCCAGGCTCTCCCGGTCGATGCATTCACGGGCCCCTACCAGGGGATGATTCCCCAGGACCAGCACCACGGCATCGGCCCCTCCGGCGGCCCGGGCGGCCTTGTCCAGGCCATCGTCCAGGCGGACTATGGCAAGCTCATCCAGCAGGGCGTTGATCTTTTCCATCGCCCCCTCGGCGTAGGGCTTGTTGTAGATACTCTGGGCCGTGGCCACCCCCACCACAGCATCGGGGAGCCGCTTCCCCTCGGGCAGGAACCTGTCGCCCTTACGGAAGAAGAGTTCCCGGGTAAACCAGCCCCAGAGCGCGTCTGCGGTACAACTGAGTTCCCCGGCCTCGGTAGTGCTGAGGTACTTTTTGCGCCGGATGTCCTGGAGGCCGATACCGCCGTAGCCCCAGTCGGAGAGGCGGAACAGGGTACGGCCGGCCTCGTCGCCGTCCAGGACGGTGGAGCCATCGGGCAGGACCCGGAGCCAGGCCCGGCGTTTGCTGCTGTAGAGGGCGCAGGTGTCGCAGCCATCGGTATACACCAGGGTACTCAGGGGGAAGGCCCGCTGGATACCCGCCAGGGGTGTTAGCTCGTAGGGGGGATAGCCGGAGTACCAGTCCGGCATGTTTTCGTTGCCCAACTGGCCGATAACCGCGATTTTCCCGGTCCTTTCCCGGGCCAGGGGGAGAAAGCCGTCGTTTTTCAGCAGGACGATGGCCTCACGGGCGGCCCTTCTACAGACCTCTGCATGTTTTGGGGAGCAGATCACCTCCCTGGTAATGTTCGCGTAGGGATTACGCGACGCGTAGGGATTGCGCGACGCGTAGGGATTACGCGGCGCAGCCCCCTGTAATGCATCAGCATCAAACTGGCCCAGCCGCATACGGACCCGGAGACTGTGGAAAATCGCTTCCTCAATATCGGTCCCGGTGATGAGGCCCTTTTCCAGGGCCTCCCGGGCAGCATCCATTACCAAGGGGGCCTCGTCCAGAAAGATGTTCATACCGGCCTTAAGGGCGGCGGCCATCCCTTCAGCATAGCTGGGGAAGGCGTGGTGCTCGGAAAGGAGCAGGCGGAAGGCGCCGCCATCGGTAAGAAAGTAGCCCTGGCAGCCCCATTTGGCCCGGAGCACCGTGTTGAGTTCCGGGTTCACCATGCCGGGCACGCCGTTGATCCTATTGTAGGCGGTCATCACCGAAAGGGCCTTGCCTTCCTTAAAGGCGTAAGAAAAGACCCGGAGGTAATACTCCCAGCGAAGCCGTTCGGTGAGTTCCGAGCTGGTGAAGCCCCGTTCCAGTTCAAAGTTGTTGGCGTAAAAGTGCTTGGGGCCGGTAACGGCCTGCACATAGAAGGGATCATCCCCCTGGGCCCCTTGGATCAGGGCCGCAGCGAGTTTGCCCGCCAGGAAGGGGTCCTCCCCGTAGGCCTCCTCGTTCCGGCCCCAGCGGGGGTCCCGCTCCATGTCGATGGTGGGGAAAAAGAGGTTCAGGAAGGAGCGGCGCCCCGAGGCCTCGTAAAAGCCCCGGGCCTCGGCGCCGATAACCGCGCCGGCCTCATGGAGCAGGGCCTGATCCCAGGTGGCGCTTAGGCCAATCGGCTGGGGGAAGACCGTGGCCTTGCCCCCCGAGCGGTCCACAATACCGTGGGCGCCTTCCTGGCCCATGCCGTATTCGGCAATGCCGAGCCGTTCTACCGCAGCCTGATGGGCCGGCAGCAAGGCGATCTTTTCATCCGTGGTTAAATGGCCGATTAAATCCCGCACCCGCTCGTCCAGCGGCAGGGCGCTGTCCTGGAATTTGAATATCATGTCCACTCCTCTGCTCTAACGTCCCGAGCATAGATGCTTGAGCTCTACAAGCACCTATGCTTGAGCTCTACAAGCAGCTATGCTTGAGCCCTATAAGCACCTGTGCTTGAGCCTTATAAGCACCTATGCTTGAGCCCCTATAACTGGCTCAGGGACCGGCCTGGTTGCTGAGCTTGTCGAAGCACCGCAACCGGACCGGCCTTGGACCTTAGTTCCCCGAGCGAACCCGCTGGACCGCAGCGGCCCGCTGCCGGGCTTGCTCCTCCTCCCAGGCTAGGCACTCGTCAAAGCCCAGGGCTTTGGCTTGAGTGGTCATCTCATTCACGAGGCGGTTAAACTCGGCATCGGTTCTGGCGTAGATAGCCTGCCAGGAATAGTTCTTGATGGCCGTGGAAACCTGGGTATAGGTCGTCTCCAGGTCCGCGCTCCTGCCAGGCTTGACAAAGTCCGAGGCGAAAGCGATGGCGCGGAAATTGTGCTCCTCCAGGTATTCATCTTCCGAGAGCGCACCCATGGCGTCCTGCCATTTCTTAAAGGCCGGGGTAGGATCCCGGGACAGCCAGGAAGACCAGAACGCGTGATTGTAGCTTTCGCCGCTTATGGGATTGATCGAATCAATGTTGAAGGTCGTGTTGTTCATCTTGCTCTGCCCGTCCGCGTAGGTACCGCCGCCGGCCGATTCGGGCATCATCACGGTGCCATCGCCCCGGGTGGCAATACCAAGCTCGGTCAGGTAGGGCTTGTTATTGGCGTCGTAGTTCCAGAGTACGCCCTGGGGCCCGTAATTCGACTCCATGACCCCCGCAGGCGTGGAAAGCCAGTTGATAAGTTCCATGATCCGCTCGGGGTACTTGGCTTTGGCGCCGATAGCCCAGGGACGGTTGCCCCCGTACACGCTCTGGCCGTAGACAACGTTTTTCTGATCCTGGGCGGCAACCGTGAACATACCCTTGCCCGCAGCCAGCCGCTCGGCGGTGTTATAGTTCGAGGGGCCGAGCCAGGAGAACTGGCTCCAGTACACGCGACCGTCGGCGTACTTATTGGTTACATCACTAAAGGTCTGGGTCGCCGAGTCCGGGTCCAGGATGCCCATCTGGTAGGCCCGGTTGAAGAATTGCAGGCCCTTGATATAGTAGCCGTTCGGGTCGAGCACCGATTGGGTCGTATTGCTGTTCACATCATAGAGGGTAAAACCCCACTCGTCATAGCCGTAGTAGGCGCCCATGGCCTTGACGGACATAACCGTGTCGCCGTCCCAGTCTTTGAACAGGCTAATACCATAGGCCTTGAGCCCCGAATCCCCGTTAGGCGCATAGTCTACCATCTGCTTAAGCACATTGAGGTAATCCATCAGGTCCTTAATCGGCGGCGAGCCGATGGCCTGATAGAGGTCAAAGCGGATATCGGGATGGTAGAAGTAGGAATCGGTGGAATCCACACTGGGGGCCACGTTAAAGCCGAAGCCATAGACCGCCGTGCCAGCTCCGAATTTATCCCGGTTCTGCTGGAGCGCCTGGGGGAAATTCGCCTTGATATCCTTCCCGTAGTTGTCCAGGAGCCCGTTCCGGGTCCAGTCCAGGAGTATCCCCGCCTCAATGGCGTTGGTGTACTCCAGGCCGTCCTGCCCAAAGAGGATCAAGTCCCCCAGGTTGCCCGCTGCCATACGGGTCGCGTAGGTTCCCTCGGCCTGGGGGATAATGTTCAACTCAAGGTTGAACTTATCCTTGGCGAGCTTGGCGAACCAGCCCACCTGCATGCCCGCGTAGTTGGCAAGCTGGGAGTACACGTCAATCCGGTACAGCTCCCGTTCGCCGGCTCCCGTTGCCGCGCCACTCTGGCTGCAGCCCGTAACGATGGCTGCACAGAGCAATACTATGCACAGCCCCTTTCCAATGTTCTTCTTCATCTAATCCTCCTAAATGATATATAAAGTCTCCTGCCGTTCCGGCGGAGTCCTTAACCTTTTACTGCGCCGATCATAATGCCCTTTACAAAGAACCTTTGCATGAAGGGATAGATCAAGAGGATCGGCAGGACAACGACCATGGAAATCGTCATCTGAATCGTGCGGGGCGACAGGGCCTGGGCCGCCGTAACCGCCGTGGTGGTCCCGGACCGCATGATCGAGGCCAGGTAATTCGCCTCGTTCAAGTAGCGGTAGAGCAGGAACTGTAGGGTAAAAAGCTCCTCCCGGGTCATCAAAAACAGGGTGTCAGTAAAGGCGTTCCAGTTCCCCACCGCCGAGAAAATCGCGATGGTAGCCAGTATGGGCGTAATCAACGGCCAGATAATGCTCACAAAGACCCGCAGGGTGCCTGCCCCGTCTATAGAAGCGGACTCCTCCAGCGAGGAGGGAATACTTTCCACATAGGTCTTAACCAGGATGATGTTAAAGGGCGCCACAATGCCGGGGATGATGTAGGCCAGGAAGTTGTTTGTCAGATGCAGCAGTACCATGTTCATGTACCAAGGTACGATACCCGCGTTAAAGTACATCGTCACGATGATAAAACGGTACCAGAAGCTGCGGCCCCACATCTCGCGCTTGGTTACCAGGTAGCCGACAAAAGCCGAGCCCGCTACGGTAAGGGCGCTCCCCAAGATCGTCCGGGCCACCGAGACAAAGGCCGCCTGGCCCAGGCCCCGGAGCTTGAACACCTGGACATAGTTGTTCAGATGGATACCCCGGGGAATAAAGGTGATAAGCCCCCGCCGGGTAAGATCGTTATCACTAATGGTGTTGATAAACAGATAGTAGAAGGGCAGGATACAGATAAGGGTAAAGAGGGTAAAAAATAGATAGTTGAATATGCTAAAAAACCTTTCCCCCGTGGAGCGGCGGATACTCACTGGCTTTAGGATAGTGTTGTTCATCATCAATACTCCTAGAAAATACTCTGGCCCCGAGCGAACTTCGATATCATATTGGACACGAAGAGCAGCGTCAGGCTGATTACCGACTTGAGCATGCTGATGGCCGTGGCAAAGGGGATACCGTTGGTAGTGTTGGCCCCAAAGCCCAAGTGGTATACATAGAGGTCCAGTACCTCGATTGTTTCCTTGTTCATAGCGTTCTGGAACACGTAGTACTGATCCATGCCGTTGTTGATGAGGTTGGCCACCGAGAGGAGGAGCAGCACAAAATAGGTCGGCAGCAGCCCCGGTATGGTGATGTGCCAGATCTGACGGAACCGTCCCGCCCCGTCCACCCGGGCCGCCTCGTAGAGTTCCTGGTCGATACCGGCGATCCCCGCCAGATACATGATCGCTCCCCAGCCCAGGCCCTTCCAGATACCCCAGGCCGTCATCTTGACCCAGATATGCTCCCCGGAAATCAGGAAGTTGATCCCCTCATTGATGATCCCCAGGTCGATGAGCAGGCGGTTGACAAGGCCCGCATCTACCGAAAACAGGGTAAAGGCGAAGGAGTAGACCATGACCCAGCTTATAAAGTTAGGGATCGTGGTCAGGGTCTGGACCAATTTTTTATAGCGGATATTCCGCATCTCCGAAAGGAGGATGGCGAAGGCCATGGGCAGCCAGCTCGTGGCGATACCCAGGCCGCTGATGGCCAGGGTGTTCCCCATAACCCGGAGCACCTCGGCCTGCCGCGCGGGGGAAGATATGATAGAGGCAAACCACTTAAAGCCCACGAAGTCCGGCCATTTAAGGGGGATGCCGGGCCGGTAATTGAAAAACGCATAGCGCCAGCCGAAAAGGGGCAGGTACGCAAAGAGCGCCGTCAGGATGATGAAGGGTAGCAGCATGAGAAAAAGCCGGTATTTTTGCGGTATCCCTCCCCGGTTCTTGCCCAGGACAAGGCCAGCCGCTGTGGTGTCAGGAACTTTCATCATGTAAACCCTCCAAGTTCGTGCCTTTCGCGTATAGACAGGTTATCGAAACGTTTCGATTAAATATTGTAGCACGGTCCTGGCAGCTTGTCAAGAAAAAGTTTCAAAAAACTTCAAAAACTCTGAAAAAATGCAAAAAAACCGGTATCCTCACTAGAGCCGTTGGTGATATTACCGGAGCCGCTGATTAACTTGACGAGGGCATATATGCCGCAATCAACCAACCCCGCCCCAAGGGGCGTACCCTTCGCAACGAATCAGCGCCTCCCTAGCTCCCCGGTAACAAAGGCCCGTGGACCGGCCTCCCCTTCCGGGACGATGAGCAGTTCCCCATCCTCGCCGATACCGGCGAGCCTGCCCCTGACCAGTTCCCCGGAATCCGCCGCGCCGGGGGCGAAGCTGACATTCCCGCCGAGCCGGTAGAGCCGCGCCTCAAGCCGTCCGCGCCAGGAACCGGTGTCCGGCCCCAGTTCGGCGTGGAGGCGGAGGAGGATATACCCCAGGAGCTTGAAGCGGGCTTCCGGGGCGGCCGCCTCGGAAATGCCGGCCAGGAGAAGGCTCGTGGCCTTGGCGGCATAGTCCGGGGGGAATTCGGTCTGGGCCAGGTTCACGCCGATACCAATGTAGACCACCTCACCGCCGGCCTCGGTGAGGATACCGGCGGCTTTTTTCGTGTCCAGCATGATGTCGTTGGGCCACTTCACCCTGACACGGCCACTCAGGGCTGGGGCAAAGTCCTCCAGAGCCAGGGCCAGGGCCAGGCCCGTCCGCAGGGTGATGGCCGGGGGGATCTCCCCCGGGGCATAGCGGAGGATAATCGTACAGGAAAGGTTCTGCCCCCGGCTGGCGGTCCAGGGACGGCCCCGGATGCGGCCCCTTCCCTGGGTCTGATACCCGGCAATGATAACCGTACCGTGGGGGGAGATTTTAGAGCTCAGTTTCCGGGCCTCGTCCATAGTGCTGGTTACGGTTTCCCGGTACAGAACCGGCGCGTCAAAGGGGCTATCCACATGCACGCGGCGGAGATCGTGGTGGGGCATTATTCCCACTCGATGGTAGCCGGGGGCTTGCTCGATATGTCGTAGGTAACCCGCCCGATCTCCGGCACCGCGTTGGTGATCAGGGTGGAGATTTCCAGCAAATCCCCGGCAGGGAAAGGGTAGACGTCGGCGGTCATGCCGTCGGCGCTGGTTACAGCGCGGAGGGCCAGGACCCAGCCGTACTTGCGGATATCCCCGGCCACCCCTACGGAGCGGATAGGCAGGAGTACCGCAAAGGCCTGCCAGATATCATCATAGAGGGACTTACCCTGGGGCGTGGTCCGCTTCTTCAATTCCTCGATAAAGATGGCATCGGCTTCCCGCAGAATATCGCACTTTTCCCGAGTTACCTCCCCCAGGATACGGACCCCCAAGCCCGGCCCGGGAAAGGGGTGGCGGCGGACCACCTCCTCGTCAACCCCCAGGAGGCGGCCCAGGCGGCGCACCTCGTCTTTGTAGAGCCGGTCCAGGGGCTCGATGATGCGGCCAGCCTTCCGCTTGGCCTCTACCAGGGGGCTGCCCACATTGTGGTGGCTCTTGATGAGATGGGCCTTTTTACCCACCCCCTTGCCGCTCTCGATAAGGTCCGTATAGAGGGTGCCCTGGGCCAGGAAGCAGTTTTCCGGCAAGCCCAGCCGGGCCACTTCCCGCTCCTGAATCGTGATGAAGAGGTCGCCGATGGCCCGTCGCTTGGCCTCCGGGTCCTCGAGCCCCTTGAGAGCTCCCAGAAACGCCTCCCCGCAGTCGATGATGTGGAGGTGTCGGGCGCCGAGCCGCCTGAGCCCGGCCTCTACCCCGGCGGTTTCGCCCTTCCGCATAAGGCCCGTGTCCAGGTACATCAGGTGTAGCCGCTCCGGGTCCAGGGTCTTGAGGAGTAATGCCCCGGCCACCGTGGAATCAACCCCCCCGGAAATAAGGAGCAGTACCGGTGCTTGCGCGTGTGCGCCCTGCGTATCCCCCAGCCGTGCCGGGAGGGAGGCCCTGATTTCTTCTATATAACGCTCCATGGTCCAGCCGGTCTTACAGTGGCAAACCCCGAAGCTGAAGGCCGCCAAAATCTCCATGCCCCGTTCGCAGTGGCTCACCTCAGGGTGAAACTGGAGACCGAACCAGGGCCTGTCTTCGTGGATAACTACCGCCGGGTATCCTGTCTCGCTGGTGCCGTACTGCCGGAAGCCCGGCGCAAGCCGGGTCAGGGTGTCGCCGTGGCTCATCCAGGCGGTAAAGGACACGCTGGATGCGGCCTTGACGCCTCCGGAACATATCTGTTGGCGGCTGATCCGGGGGTCGAAGCCCGCCAGGAACCGCGCCATCCGCTCAACCTGGGCCGGGTCCCCATTCTCTCCGGCAATTTCGTTGCCGAGCATCCTCACCTGCTTCCGTCCGTATTCCCGTTCGGGGAGGGCCTCCACCAGGCCGCCGTTGTCGTAGTTCATGCGCTGGAAGCCGTAGCAGATACCGAGCAACGGCAAGCTGCCACTATAGACCCGGGGATCCGGCGCCGCGCTCTCGGGGCTGTAGACCGACTCTGGGCTGCCCGAGAGGACAATTCCCCGGACCTCAGCTAGGGTTTCGCCGCCCAGGAGGCTGTCGCCAGGGATGATCTCCGTGTAGACCCCCATCTCCCGGATACGCCGGCCGATCAGCGCCGTGGTCTGGCTCCCGAAGTCCAGTATCAGTATCTTGTCCATAATTTTCGCCGCCTATTATTTCAGCCAGGGACTCTTGCGGATGATGGTCTCTTTGCGATCGTAGCCCACGGAGACGATACTCACTGGAGTTTCGCAGAAGCGCTCGATGAACTCGATATATTCCATGGTCGGCACGGGGAACTCCTCGTAGGTCAGAGCATTAGAGAGAGGCCGCTTCCAGCCCCGGAAGCTGCGGAGTACCGGCTTGGCCCGGTTCAGGGCCTCCACCGAGGCGGGGAAGTCCTCCACAATCCGGTCGCCGATACGATAGGCCACACAGGCCTTGATTTCGTCCAGGCTGTCGTAGACATCCAGGTGGGTCATCACCAGGCTGTCGATGGAGTTGGTCAGGCAGGCGTAGCGCAGGGCTACCAGATCCAGGTAGCCGCAACGCCGGGGCCGGCCCGTGGTAACGCCGTACTCCCGGCCCGTCTCCCGGGTAAAGCGGCAGAGATCGTCCTCGCTCTCGGGGTCAAACTCGCTGGGGAAAGGGCCATTGCCCACCCGGGTGGTATAGGCCTTAAAGACCCCCAGGATCCTGTCCAGGCGGCGGGGCCCCACACAGCCCCCGATGGCCGCCCCGGCAGCGTTGGACATGCCGCTGGATACATAGGGATAAGTCCCCAGGTCCAGATCCAGGAGCGCCCCCTGGGCGCCCTCGAAGAGTACCTGGGCGTTCCGGTGGTGCATAAGGAAATAGGCCAGGTCGATGGACATCTCCCGAAGCCGCTCCGTGTAGGGGGCCAGAAAGTCCCGGTCCCCAGCTTCCAGCTCGGCGAACTTCTCCTGCCAGGCCAGGTCAGCAATGCGAATACCGTCCCGGTCGCTCTTCATGGAATAGGCGATGCCGATACCCTGGCCCGTGGTACCGATGGGCTTTTCCCGAGCCAGGTCCCGGTCCTTGTCAACCTGGATGTACCGGGGCAGCACCAGGTGGGCCCGGTCGCTGATAAAGACCCGGCCCGTGGTATCGATCCCCCGGTCCTTGAGCATCTTGAGCTCACTGAAGAGGGCCACCGGGTCGATGACCATACCGGCGCCCAGAACCACGAGCTTGTCCGGGTAGAGAATCCCCGAGGGGATCAGGTGAAGGGCGTACTGCTCGTCCCCGATGACAATAGTATGCCCTGCGTTGGCCCCCCCGGAGAACCGGACAATAATCTGGGCTTCGTTAGCCAGATAATCGACAATTTTACCCTTTCCCTCATCGCCCCACTGGGCGCCGATCACCACGACATTCATGGCCACAGCATAGTGGAAAGCGGAGGGATTGGCTATACCTTTTTCCCCGGTCCTGGTATACTGATAAACCTATGGAAAACGCGGCTTTATTGAATGATTCAGGGGTGGCCCTAACCGAGGCGAACCGGCCGGCCGAAGCTATCGGTCTTTTCCAGCGGGCCCTGGTCATGGAGCCGGAAAACCCCCTGCTCTGGACCAATCTGGGGATTGCCCAGCAGAAGAGCGGGGACTACGAGGAAGCCCTGGACAGTTTTCAGCGGGCCATCAGTATTGACGATGCCCAGGCCGACGCCTGGTTTTCCATGGGTCTGATTTACTACGAGTTAAAACAGTTTGAGGCCGCCGAGTCCTGCTACCATTCCGCCCTGGAACGGGACTCCTTCTCCCCCAGGGCCTGGAACAATCTGGGGGTCCTCCGCTTTCGGGAAAGCCGCTACGAGGAAGCCCGCTACTGTTTCGAGGAGGCGGTCCGTTGGGCGCCCCTCTACTACAATGCCCTGTTTAATCTCCGGGACACGTGCCGGGAACTGAAAGATTACCGGGCAGCGTTGGAATTCAGCCGGGTCCTGGCAGAACTAGACGCCGGGACCGGCCGTCCAGGGAGATAGCATGAAAATCCTTTATGTAGCCGAGGTGGTAGGTAAGGCCGGGCTTTACGCCGTCAAAAAGGGCCTGCCGGAAGTTCAAAAGCGTTACGGCGCCGATTTTACCATCCTCTGCGCCGATGGTGTTACCGGGGGGAGCGGCCTGGGCAAGAACCATGCGGGCTATCTCCGCAAACTAGGGGCCGATGTACTGACCACCGGGGAATGTTGTTTCTACAAGAAAGACCTCGTGGAAAATTTGGAAAAGCTCCCCTATGTGCTGCGACCAGAAAACTTAAACGCCGCCGCTCCGGGCCGGGGCGCCCGGGTCTTTAAGGCCGGGGACCGGAAGATTGCCGTGGCGGTACTCCTGGGGCAGAGCGGCTTTATCAGGCTCCACGGGGATAATCCCATGGCCCGGCTGCCGGAACTCCTGGAGCGGCTCCGGCGGGAAACTCCTTATGTGATTATTGATGTGCACGCCCAGGCCACGGCAGAAAAGCTGGCCCTTTTCGCGGCGGCGGCCGGGCGCTGTTCCGCCATGATCGGCTCCCATACACGGGTCCAGACTGCCGATGAGGCGATACTCCCGGGGGGCACGGCGGTGATCAGCGACGCAGGCCGCACCGGGGCCATCAATTCCGTGGGGGGCTCCGACGCCGCAAGCCGTATCCAGGAATACCTCAGCGGTATCCCCGACTGGACCCGGGAAGCCTGGGGCCCCTGCGCGTTACAAGGGGCGCTCATTGAGTTGGACCAGAATGGCCGGGCCCTGTCAATCCACCGAATCCGCCACGAGCTGCCGCCTCTGGCCGCTCCCCTGCCCGCCCCGGCGCAGGAGGCTGAGGGAGCGGCCGTCGAGGCGCCGCTGGAGCAGGCCGGTGCGTGAAACCGGATTTGTCCAGGCAATCGAAGGCCGGACCGTTACCGTGGCGCTCCGGGCCCGGGAGGGCTGTTACGGCTGCGTGAACCAGGACTGCAAGGCCGCCGGGCGCCTGATCTCCGGGGAGAACACAGGGGACCTCCCCCTTAAGCCGGGTCAGGCCGTGGAACTGGAGATTCCCCGGCGGAGCATTGCAGGGGAAGCGCTCCGGACCCTGGCCCCTCCGGCAGCGGCCTTCATCGCGGTCTGGGCCCTTACGGGGCTCCCGGCCTGGGGCGATCCCCTCCGCTCGGCCCTCTCCATAGCGGCCCTCTTTATCACCGCCCTGATCATCTACCGCCGGCCCTTCGGCGCACCGAAGGGATCCCTCCCCAGAATTATCCGCCTGGTTTAACGCCGCGCTTCCCTCGTCCAGGGAGCGGTTTTCCGGGCCCTGACGGCCGCCGCCTCTACCGGCTGCGGGGCCCAGGCTACCGTGACCGGGACGTTCCTCCCGTCCCCATCCGGCCGGCCCCGGCGTACCCCTAGTTGACCACGTTGTGGAGCCACTTCCCTGAGCGGAGCCGCCAGAAGCCCAGAATCATCTTGAGGGGGTTTTCCAGGGAGAGGCAAAGAAAGATAACCCAGACCGGCGCGTGGAAGACGAAGGCTGCCAGAGCCGACAAGGGGACCGACACGCCCCAGAGAAAAAGGAGGTCGTAGAGGGCGCAGAAGACCGTGTCCCCCCCGGCCCGGCAGACCCCTACGATCATGGTCATATTAAAGGCGTTAAAAGGATAGCACAGGCCCATCATAAGAAGCATCAGTGAGCTGAGGGCCAGGACCTCGGGGGTTAGCTTGAAAAGCCAGGGCAGGGCCCGGGAAAGGGGGAAGAGGAGCAGCCCCGCCCCAATAGCCGCCAGGAAGGCGAAGC
Source organism: Treponema sp. (assembly GCA_031289935.1). Lineage (GTDB taxonomy): Bacteria > Spirochaetota > Spirochaetia > Treponematales > Breznakiellaceae > JAITON01. The sequence goes on along the minus strand of JAITON010000059.1, from coordinate 1,812 downwards.
GGGTAATCCGGCCCGCATCGTCCCGGGCCTCGGCCTCGGCCCCGGCGCCGATCTTCTTGCCCACCAGCACCCCCGCCGCGTTACCGGTCCCCATAAAGAAGACCCAGGTAAGGTTCGACACCGTATGGGTAATATTAAAAGCCGCCGCCGCCCCGGTGCCGGTCCGCGCCATGATCAGGCTCTGGGTCGTAATCCCGATAGACCAGAGAATCTCGTTGGCCATTACCGGGGCGGCAATACGGAGGAACCGCCGGACAAAGGCCCCGTCAAAGCCCAGCAGTTCCCGGAACCGCCCCGCCAGCGCGTAGCGGCGGCCGTAGCTCACCAGCACGAGGATGACCGTCTCGGTAATCCGGGCGATTACCGTGGCATAGGCCGCCCCCACGACCCCCATAGCCGGGACCGGCCCCGCGCCAAAGATAAAGAGGTAGTTCAGGCTGATGTTCAGGGACAGGGCAATGAGGGTGCTTACCATGGGGAGCCTGACCCGTTCGATGGAACGGAGGCCGCTGGTAAAGACAAAACTCACCGCAAAGGGGAAAAAGGCCGGGCTCAGGCTGTGGAGATAGGCCCCGCCGGCGGCGATCACCGCCGGGTCCCGGGAATAGATACCGATGACCCCCTCAGGGAAGCAGGCCGCCGCCAGGGTAAAGAGGAGCCCCATACCCAGGGCCAGGATCATGCAGAGGCCCGTATTCTTCCGCAGGCCGGGAATATCCTGCTTGCCCCAGAATTGGGCCGTAAAGATACTGCCCCCGGAACAGATCCCAAAGAGGAACATGTTGTAGAGGAAGAAGACCTCGTTTCCCAGACCCACGGCGGCGATTTCCACCGTGCCCAGCCGGCCGATCATCACCGTGTCCACCATGTTTACCAGGGCGTTGATCAGGTTTTGCAGCATAATAGGCAGAGCCAGGACAAAGAGGCTCCGGTAGAATAAGCGGCCTCTGGCGGCGGGCTTTGCGCGGGGGCTGTTCAGGCATTACCTCGCTTTCTTTTTCCCTGCCAGGAGCATAAAGAGAAGCAGCAGGACCATATAGACCCCCATAAGACCCAGGGCCGTAAAACTCATAGCCGGGCTGGTGGGGGCGATACCGATAAGGGCCAGCATAGGCGCGCCGAAGAGCACCGCAAAGGAGCTGCCGGTAACCAGGTTGTTGGCCGCCGGGGTCCGGTAGCCGGGGTCAAGCTCCCGGAGCAGGAGCACGCCGCTGGAGATAGTACCGGTCATCATGCCGTACATACTCAGCAGCCCCTCGTAGTAATAGCCGGGGTAGAGCTTCTTGCAGATCCACCGGAGGTAGACCAGAGTTACCAGGGCCCCGGCTGCCGAAAGCAGGATAAAGGGGAACCAGAGCCCTTGCAAGTCCGCAATATTGATGGAGGCCACCCCGCAGATAATCATCACATCAAAAGCCAGGCCCGAAAGCCGGTTCAGGAGATAGTTGTTCTGATACTGGAGGGTCATCACCGAACGGCGGCGCAGGGACTTGAAGAGGGCCCGGATCAGCATGGCCACCACGGAGCCGATGATAAAGTTAAAGCCCCAGAGCAGGGTGCTTACCGTACCGGCGATCCCCGGGCCCAAAAGCCCCGCCAGGGAGCTCAGGCCCCGGATCACCAGATAGCTGAGCAAATAGGCCAGGACCACCAGGGCCGCCTGGATACTCAGCTTGTCCACGCTCTCGGCAATGGGGATTTCCCCCTCGTCCTGGAAGGTATCCACGGTTACGGAGCCCGAAATCAGCGTATCCCCCGGGATCCTGCTAAACCTGCCCTTCCTGTTGAGGAGATTGAGGTAGAGCACCCCGA
>JAITON010000006.1 GCA_031289935.1 Treponema sp. | reverse complement strand
ACAGAAGGCCGGGCGGAAGTCGCCCGCAAGGCCTTCGACAAAGGTTTGCCGCTTACGGTCATCAGTGAAATCACCGGTCTGGATACCCAGACCATTACCCAGCTTACGGGCAAATAGCGTTGCCTCTCGATGACCCGGTCCCGGCCTAGCCGGGGCGCACGCCCTGGTCTAATAGTGTAGTTTGCAGCGCAAACTACACCGCCATCCGGCTAGCCGGATGGCGCGCGTTCGGGTATAATCATCAGCCTATGGTGAAGATTGATGCATTGCAAGCGGGGGCCCATTGGGCGGACGAAACGGCGGCGAAGATCCTTTGGGAGCGGGGCGAAAAGGCCCGCTATACCTGCGCGTCGGGGATTACCCCCTCGGGGACGGTCCATATCGGCAATTTCCGGGAGATCATCTCGGTGGACCTGGTGGTCCGCTCTCTGCGGGATTTAGGCAAAGAGGTCCGCTTTATCTATTCCTGGGACGATTACGATGTGTTCCGCAAGGTGCCGCTCAACATGCCCCGGCAGGAGGAACTGGCGGCATATCTCCGGTTTCCCATCACCATGGTACCCGACCCTTGGGAGCGCGACGAGAGCTACGCCCGGCATCACGAGCGGGATGTGGAGACCATGCTGCCCCTCGTGGGGATAGAACCGGAATATCTCTACCAGGCGCAGAAGTACCGGGCCTCGACCTACGCGCTGGGTATCCGCAAGGCCCTGGAAAACCGGGAAGCCCTTAAGGGGATCCTTGATACATTCCGGGACGAAGAGCACAAGATCCAGGGTGAATGGTGGCCCGTAAGCGTGTTCTGCGGGGCCTGCAACCGGGACGAGACCGAAATCGACGGCTGGGACGGCGAATGGGGTTTAGGTTACCATTGTACGGCCTGCGGCCACCGGGAGACTACAGACCTCCGCAACGCGCCGGGGGTCAAGCTCGGCTGGCGGGTGGACTGGCCCATGCGCTGGGCCTACGAAAAGGTGGATTTTGAGCCCGCCGGTAAGGACCATCATAGCCAGGGAGGCAGTTTCGACACGGCCCGGCAGGTGTCCCGGGAGGTCTACGGCTGGGAGGCCCCCGTGAGCTTTCGCTACGACTTTATCGGCATCAAGGGCTCGGCGGGGAGGATGTCCAGTTCCGCCGGCAAGGTGGTTACCCTGGAAGACCTGCTCCGGGTCTACACCCCTGAACTGGTCCGTTATCTCTTTGCCGGGACCCGGCCCAACACAGAGTTCACCATCTCCTTTGACCTGGATGTGATCAAGCTATATGAAGACTACGACCGCACCGAGCGGATCGCCTGGGGGGCCGAGGCGGCCAAAGACGAGGCGGCCTATCGCCGGGAACGGCGGATCTACGAGCTTTCCCAGGCCGCCACCGATGAGGCGGGCCGGACCAGGCTGCCTCAGGTCATGCCCTTTCAGGTTCCCTTCCGGCATCTCTGCAACCTGATCCAAATCCAGGACGGTGATATTGACAAGACCCTGGCCGGCATCAGTGCCGGGGCCGGGCTCGAAGCCGGCGCCGGGCTCGGCCCCAGCGCTGGCGCAAGCGCAGAGCAGATCCCGGCGCTCCGCGCCCGGGCCGAACGGGCCAAATACTGGGCCGGGGAATGCGCCCCCGGGGAGTTCCGCTTCCGGCTCCGGCCGGCAGCCGGGTTACCGGCAGCCGGGTTACCGGCGGCCGAGGCTGCGGGGGTCCGGGCCCTGCGGGACCAGGTGGCGGCCCGTATCGAGGACTTCCCCGACGACAAGTCCTGCGCCGAAGCCATCTACCAGGCGGCCGCAGACAGCGGGCTGGAAGCTAAGGCCCTTTTCAGGGCGGCCTACCAGGCCCTCATCGGCAAGGACCAGGGGCCCAGGCTGGCGAATTTCCTGCGGACCATCGGCAGGGAACGTCTCCTGGGTATATTGGCGAGCTATTAGGAGTATACCTATGGAACAAAGACCTGAAGATCTCCGGGGCATGAACACGGCGGAGGCCAAGGAATACCTCTTTCATCATATAAGCGCCCTGAAGCTGACCGAACAAGCGTGCCGGGCCCTGGACGCGGAGATTGCCCGCTGGAAGGCCCGGGTGGACCTGGCCCGGAGTAAGGCCGCCGAAGACCTGGCCCTGGAGGCCGAACAGGAGCTTGCCCGGCTCCAATCCAAGCGGGAGGGTCTGGCCGGGGAGGCCGCAGAGCTCAGGGACCAGATCGAAAAGATGCGGAGGAACCTGGCTGGCGCCAGCGCCCGGGAACGTTCCGTGGACCCGGATCTCCTGGAACAGGAGTTCAGGATCCTCCTGGGGGAGGATTTGACCGCCGAAGACTCCCCGGAGGCCAGAACCAGGGAATCTTTTAACGCGATACAGGCCGATGCCGCCCTGGAAGCCCTCAAGGCTAAGATGAAGGGGGCCAAGCCATGAAGCGCCCGCGCCTGCGCCCGCGCTTGCTCCCTGACCGGAAACGGCCCCTGCTCTTTGCCCACCGGGGCTGTTCATCGCTGGCGCCGGAAAATACCATGGCCGCCTTCCGTAAGGCCCGGGACCTGGGAGCGCCGGGTATCGAACTGGACATCCACCTCTCCGCAGCCTCCGGGGGCGGCCCGGGGGCGCTGGTAGTGTCCCACGACGGGCATTTCGGCCGGACGGCTCCGGGCAGCAGTATCCCCGGCGGCAGGACTATCGAGGAGATGAGCTGGGAGGAGATCCGCCAAATTGATGTGGGCTCCTTTTTCGGCCCGGAGTTCAGGGGCGAGCGGGCGCCCCTGCTGGAAGAAGTGCTCCGGGAATACTGCCCCGGTATGTATATCGACATCGAACTCAAGAGCGGGGGGGCCGGGGACCTGGAGTCAATCCAGATCCTGCCCCTGCGGCTGGCGGAACTGCTCCGTTCTCTGGGGCCCGATATAGAGCGCTCGGTAACGGTGAGCTCCTTTAACCCCCTCAGCATCGCGGCCTTTAGGAGGGCTGCATCCAGGACGCCAATCCCCACGGCGGTCATCTGGAGCGATGGGCCGCAGATCCCCCGGCCGCTCCGGCACGGTTTCGGCCGTCATATCGCCCGTTGCGATTACCTCAAGCCCGATTCCCGCGAAGTATCGGCCTCTCTGGGCCGCTTGGCCCGGCGCGAGGGACGCCCCTTGGTCCCCTGGACCGTGGACGATCCCGAAGAGGCCCGGCGGGTCCTGGACCTGGGCGCGGAGGGCATCATCACCAACCGGCCCCAGGACTTCCTGAACCTCTTTAGCGGCCGGTAAATGCGCCAAACCGAAGCGGCCCCCCAGGGGGATGCCCCCCAGGGGGAAGCCCCCCTGGAAGCCCCCCAGGGCGCCGCCCAGAGCTCCTTCCTCAAGAGCGGGACGAGCCTTTCCCTCTTAACCCTGGCCTCCCGGGTCCTGGGGCTTCTGCGGGAGATGACCAAGGCGAGCCTCCTGGGGACCAGCGCCCTGTCGGACGCCTTTACCGTGGCCTACCAGATACCCAACCTCTTCCGCCGCCTCTTTGCCGAGGGCTCCATCTCGGTGGCCTTTATCCCCACCTTCAAGGAATACCTCCTGGAACCGGGAAAGGGCGAGGCAATCCGGGAATTTCTCTCCTCTATGCTGAGCTTCCTTACCGCAATCCTCTCCCTGGCGGTGGGCCTGGGGATCCTGGCGGCGCCCCTTATCGCGCCCCTCTTCCAGGTGGAGGCCCTGGACGAGACGATCCTCCTGACCCGGATCATGTTCCCCTATCTGGGCCTGGTCTCCCTGGGGGCCCTCTTCCAGGGTATCCTCAACAGCGTCCGGGTCTTTACCCCCTCGGGGCTGGCGCCCATCCTCCTCAACCTGAGCTTTATCGTCTGCGCCTACGCCTTGGCCCCCCTAACGGCCAACCCCGCCCGGGCCATGGCCCTGGGTATCCTGGCCGGCGGCTTTCTGGAGGCGGCGGTCCAATTCCCCTTTGTGCTCCGGCGGGGCTTCCGCTTCGGTTTTGTGGGCCTCAAACGGGCCCTGAGCAACCCCGGCACCCGGAAGGTGCTGCGGCTCATCGGGCCCACCATCATTGGCATGGCGGCCTATCAACTGAACAACGTGGTCTCCACCTCCCTGGCCGGGGCGGCCGGTCCGGGGGTGGCCACCTCCCTGAGCTACTCCCTGCACCTCCAGGAGCTGATCCTCGGGGTCTTTGCGGTGTCCCTGGGCACGGTACTGCTGCCGGACCTGACCGACGATGCCAAGACCGGCGCCTGGGACCGCTACAACGAGCGGCTCATCTCGGCCATGGACCTTATCGCCCTGATTACGGTACCCATCAGCTTTATCGCCCTGGCCCAGGGGGATAATCTGATCCGCCTGCTCTTCGAGAGTAATAGTTTTGATGATGCATCGGCGGCCCTGACCCGCTCGGCCTTTAACTTCCACATGCCGGGGCTCCTCTTTATCGCCCTGAACCGGATCCTGGCCCCGGCCTTCTACGCCCAGAGTGATTCCCGGTCCCCGGCCCTGGCGGGGATCGTCTCCTTCGGGATCAACATCATCCTGGCCCTGATTCTGGCCGGGCCCCTGCGGGGGGGCGGCATTGCCCTGGCCCTGAGCGCGGCCAGCGCGGTGAACACCGCCCTGCTCCTGGCCTTCCTGGGGAAAAACAAACGGATCGCCGTGGGCCGGGCCCTGCGCTCCGCCCTGGGCTACACGGCCAAGCTGGCAGTCTTTTCCGCCGTGGCGGTGGCGCCGGTGCTTTGGATCGGCCCCCGGCTCACCGGGCGCCTGGCAGGCCGGGGCAGGCTCATCTCCTACGGGCTCCCCTTTGCCGCCTCGGCCCTCCTCTTTGCCGCCATCGGCATCGGTCTCCTGGTAATCAGCCGGGATAAGCAGGCCCGGAACATCGCGGCGCAGTTCAGACGGAAGCGTTAACGTAACCGGGTGTTGAGCCTCTCAAGACCGGGTGTTGAGATTCTCCCGATAGTAGTGCGGAGCCGCTCAAGGTAGGGTTGCGGAGACTCTCCCGATAGTAGTGCGGAGCTGCCCGCCATCCGGCTAGCTGATGGAGCGGGTTGCCAGAGGGGCCCTGGTTTGATACACTAAGCTTTATGAATAGAATTATCAGTAAGCAGCAGCTTTCTGCGGATATTTACGAGATTTGTGTAGAGGCCCCCCTGATCGCCCGGGCCCGGAAGGCGGGGCAGTTCGTCATCGTCCAGATTGATACGGACTGGGGGGAGCGCATCCCCCTGACCATTGCCGACGCCGACCCGGCAGCCGGGACCCTGAGCCTGGTCTTCCAGACCCTGGGGGCCACGACCCACAAGCTGGCGGCCCTGGGCCCGGGCGGGGTGGTGGAAAACATCCTGGGCCCCCTGGGGAATCCTACCCACATCGGGAGGTTTGGGACGGTGGTCTGCGTGGGCGGCGGTATCGGCACGGCTCCCCTTTTCCCTATCGTCCAGGCCCTCAAGGCCGCAGGCAATACCGTTAAGCTCATCATCGGCGCCCGGACCCGGGAGCTCATCATCTTTGAAGAGCGGATGCGAAGCTATGCCGATGAGCTTACGATCGTAACCGACGACGGCTCTTACGGGCGGAAGGCCCTGGTTACCGGGCCCCTCAGGGACTACTGCGCCGCAAGCCCCAAGCCGGACATGAGCCTGGCCATCGGGCCGGCGGTGATGATGAAGTTCTGCGAAAAGACTACTGCGGAGTTCGGCGTGCCTATCCTGGTGTCCCTCAATACGATCATGATTGACGGCACGGGCATGTGCGGCGGCTGCCGGGTTACCGTGGGGGGCGTGACCAAGTTCGTCTGCGTGGACGGCCCGGAATTCGACGGCCACCTGGTCGATTTCGATAACATGATAATCCGCATGGGGGCTTACAAGGCCCGCGAGACGGAGGATCACCACAAATGCCACCTGGAATTGGGGATAGTGTAAATGAAGACAAAGGCTGAATTGGAACAGGAAGCGGCGGGAATTCTCAAAGGGATCGAGGCGAAAAAGGCCGCCGGGGAAAAGCTCAGGGCGAGGGACCGCATGGCTATCCCGCCCCAGGAAATGCCCGTCCAGGAACCGGGAATCCGGGCCAAAAACATGGCCGAGGTCGCCCTGGGTTACGGCGAGCGCCAGGCCCGGCTTGAGGCGGAGCGCTGTCTGGGCTGCGCTTCTTCCGCAGGGGTTGCGCCCTGCGTCAGGGGCTGCCCCGTGGAAGTGCCTATCCCCCGGTTTATCGCGGAGATACAAGGGGGGGATTTTGCGGCGGCCCTGGGCATCCTCCGGGAGACCAACCTGCTCCCGGCAGTCTGCGGGCGGGTCTGCCCCCAGGAGAAGCAGTGCCAGGCCGAATGTACCCTGGGGAAGAGCCTTAAATCGGTGGAAAAGGCCGTGGCCATTGGCCGGCTGGAACGGTTCGTGGCGGATACGGCGGCTGCTTCCGGCGTACCGGCGATCAAACCGGCCACGGGGCGGAAGGTCGCGGTAATCGGCTCGGGGCCGGCGGGGCTTACCGTGGCGGCGGACCTGGCACGGGAAGGCCAGGGGGTAACCATTTTCGAGGCTTTCCATAAGACCGGCGGGGTCATGGTCTACGGTATCCCCGAGTTCCGGCTCCCCAAGGCCATTGTCCAGGCCGAGGTGGAGAGCCTCAAGAAGATGGGGGTCCGTATCGAGACCAATTTCCTGGTAGGCCGCACCCGGACGATTCGGGAGCTGCTTGATGAGGACGGCTACGACGCGGCGTTTATCGGCGTGGGGGCCGGGCTGCCCAAGTTCCTGGGCTGTCCGGGGGAGAACCTCGTGGGGGTCTTGAGCGCCAACGAGTACCTCACCAGGGCCAACCTGATGAAGGCCTACGACTCAAGCCGTGCGGACACCCCCATCTACCCCTCGAAGATCGTTACGGTCATCGGCGGGGGGAACGTGGCCATGGACGCCGCCCGCATGGCCCTGCGCCTGGGGGCCGAATCGGTCCACGTGATCTACCGCCGCACCCGGGAGGAAATGCCCGCCCGGGCCGAGGAGGTGGGCCACGCCATGGAAGAGGGCGTCATCTTCGACTTCCTGCGGAACCCCAGCCGCATTATAGGGGATGCCGCGGGCCGGGTGATCAAAGTGGAACTCCAGAAGTTTGAACTGGGAGAAAGCGATGCTTCGGGCCGGCGCAGCCCCGTGCTCATCCCCGGCTCGGAATACATCTTCGACTGCGACACGGTCATCGTCGCCCTGGGTAACGAGTCGAACCCCCTTTTGGGGCGGAGCACCCCGGGGCTTGCCCTGGACAAGCGGGGCCGCATCATGGTGGACGCGGACCAGAAAACCAGCCTGGACCGGGTCTACGCCGGGGGGGACATCGTTCTGGGGGCCGC
>JAITON010000220.1 GCA_031289935.1 Treponema sp. | reverse complement strand
CTTCCAGGGGCAGCAGAGCCTTTCCAAGAGGTCCGTCAGCGCGAAGAGGGCCAATCCCAATAAACTGAGGCAGACTATTGCTGCGTACATCTCCGGGTAGGCGATACGGGTCCAGGCGTCCACGATGAGGTAGCCCAGACCGTTGTAGGTGGCGAAGGTCTCCGCCAGGAAGAGGACCGCCACCGCCGTCCCGAGGCTCACCCGGAGGCTGGTAAAGAGCTCCGGCAGGGCCGCCGGGATAATCACCTGCCGGATCAGGGTCCAGCGGCTGGCCCCCATGGTTCGCACCGAATCAAGGGCCCCGTGGTCGAGCCGGCCCGCAGCGTCCCGGGCGCTCACCAGTATCTGGCTGAAGATGATAAAACCCAGGAGAAACACCTTGGAGGCATCCCCCAGGCCGAACACGAGCATGATAATGGGGAGGAAGGCCGCCTTGGGCAGGGGGTGGAGGAGGTAGATCAGGGGCGAGACCAGGGCTCCCAGCCGGGGGATGCGGCCTGCGGCCAGTCCCAGGGCGGCGGCAGGGAAAAACGCCGTGAGCATGGCCATGCCGATGCGGAAGAGGCTGGCCCCCACATGCCGGGCCAGGGCCCCCGAGGCCGCCAGCCGGGCCAGAGCCGCCGCCGTCTCTGCGGGGCCTGGCACAAAGGGCTTCCTGAGCAGGGCCGCCGCCAGGGCCCAGAGACCGAGCCCCGCAAGCAGCGCGAACAGGACGCTGGGCGCCGGGGGCCGGGAAAGGGCGCGTGGCGCCGAAAAGGCGCCATGGGGCTTTGCGGACCGGTGGGTCCCATCACCATCATCCGCGGCGACGGTCCCTGGGGTTTCCTGCCCGGGGCCGGGGTTTACCGCCGCTTCATCGCCGCCCAGCATCTCCCGGAGCGCGGCCGGCGTTTCGCCCCCGGCGCTCCGGCCCCTGGCCTGGACCGGTAGGTCCAAGACTGCTCTGAGCCGGCCGGGGTTGCGGCCGCCCATCACGAAGACCCTATCGGCCAGGTAGACCGCCTCGTCTATGGAATGGGTGATCATAATGACTGTGAGCCGCCGCTGTTGTACCGTGGCCAGGAGAAAGTCCTGGGCTTCTTCCCGGGTCAGGGCATCCAGGCTGGAAAAGGGCTCGTCCATAAGGAGCAGGTCGGGCTCCCCGGCCAGGGCCCGGACGATGGCCAGCCGCTGCTTCATGCCCCCGGAAAGCTGGGCGGGGTAGAGCGCCGCGAAGGGGAGGAGGCCGAACTCCTCCAACAGGCCGTCGATCCGGCGGCGCCGCTCCTCCCGGTTTTGGCCCCCAATCTTGAGCGGCAGTTCCGCGTTTCCCCGGACCGTCTTCCAGGGGAGGAGGCCGAAGTCCTGGAAGATGACGGCCGTCTTCTCTCGCCCCTGGAGAGGCAACTCCTTCAGGGGCCGCCCCCCAATCAAGAGTTCCCCGGCGGAGGGACGCAGGAGCCCTGCCATCAGTCTGATGAGGCTCGTCTTGCCGGAACCCGATGGGCCGATGATTACAGAAATGCTCCCCCGTTCAAAGCGGGCGCTGATCCCTTTGACCGCCTCCACCGGGGCCCCCCTGGCCAGGGGGTAGCTCAGGGCTATGGCTTTGAGCTCTACCATTCCGCCACGATCCGCTGGTCCAGAAGCGCTTCGGGATTCAGAACCGTATCCTGGATACCCCGGGCCTTAAGCCAGACCAGCACCCGGTTGATCTGCTCTACCGTGGGCAGGGTTGGCTTCCGGTAGCGCACGAAGCGGTAGGCATCCCGTACCTCGGCGGCAAAGCCCGCTTTTTCCACCAGAAAGTCCCGGTACGCGCCGGGATTGGCGTTGATCTGCTCCGCCGCCCGGTAATAGGCCCGGTAGAAGGCCCTTACCGCATCGAGCCGGGAGTCCAGGGCGGCCCCCCTAAAGAGCAGTACCCCCGCGTCAATATCCGTGCCGTCGGTGGTGGACAGTAATACCGCGCCCCGTTCTACCGCCGCAGTCAGCAGAGGCTCCGGGAGGCTCACGGCCTCAAGCTGGCCCGTAAGAACCATCTCGATCCGCAGGGGCATCTGGGGCACCGGCACCGGCTCGTAGTCCTCAAGACCGATACCCGCAGCGGCCAGTTGGATGTCCAGGGTATACTGGATAAGGGTCCCCGCCGAAAGGCCGATGCGTTTACCCCGGAGCCCCTCAAGCCGCTTGTCCGCCAGGGCCGGGGAGCCTGCGACCCCGTAGCGGCCGTCGGTAAGACTGGTAATTTTACTGTCAAAGCCCCCGGCGGCGAATTGGGCCGCGTTGGCCAGGTCCGAGATAATGCCGTCAAGCTGCCCCGCCTGGAAGGCCACGCTCCGCTCATTGGGGTTTTGAAAGAGTAGTAATTCTACCGCCACCTGTTCCGCCGCAAAGAGGCCCTCCGCTTCGGCCACCATAAGGGGCAGGGAATCCACGTCGGGCATGATCCCGATCCGCAGGGGCCGTACGGCCTCAGCCTGGGGCGGCCGTACGGCCTTAGCCTGGGGCGGCTCCCGGGTGCATCCCCCCAGGAGGGCTGCCGCCAAGAGGGCGGCTCCCAGGAGCAGGGTCTTGTTCACAGGGCGCCCCATCGCTTAAAGAGCTGGTGTTCTATATGCAGGCGGTCAAGGATTTTCCCCGCCATAAAATCCGCCAGATCGCCGATGCTCTCCGGCCCCTGGTAGAAGGCCGGGGAGGCCGGCATCACTACGGCCCCGGCCTCGGCCAGGGCCGTCAGGTTCCGCAGGTCCACGAGCGAAAGAGGGGTCTCCCGGGGCACGAGCACCAGGGGCCGCCCCTCCTTAAGGCTCACCAGAGCCGCCCGGTGGATCAGGTTCAGGGAGATCCCCCCCGCGATAGCCCCGGCGCTGGCCATGGAACAGGGCGCGATGATAGTCCCCTCCAGCGCAAAGGAGCCGCTGGCCGGGGCCGCCGACAAATCCCCCGGATCGTAGCGCCGCTCCGGGGGAATGCCCAGCTCCCTGGTCCAGTCGCCGAAGCTCCGCCCGGTCTCTTCCCGGACCACCCGTTCCCCCCAGACCGATGCCAGGGCGTGGACCTCCTGGCCCAGCTCCGCCAGCGCCCGCAAGGTGCGTATCCCGTAGATCGCCCCGCTGGCCCCGGTCATACAAACCAGATACCGTCCACACATCTTTCCCCCATGCCCCCTATCTTGCATAGATATCCACCGCCGTGCCCGCGAGAATCACCAGGGGGAGTATCTCGTTGATAGAATAGCTGGCGATCCTGATCCGCCGCGCGTCCGGCGCCCTTGCTTTCCGCCTCCCCTGCGGCCCACCTAGGGCGATGATATGTTCCGCCGTGAGCAGGACCGCCGCGATCCCCGCTGCGGTGTAATAGGGCCCCCAAAGCTCCCAGAAGCGGGGGATCAGGAAGAGCCCGCCGATTACCGCCAGGTGGCTCAAAGCCGCGAAGACCCGCCCCCCGGCAGCGCCAAATTCCGCCGGGATAGAGCAGAGCCCCTCGGCCCGGTCAAAGGCAATATCCTGGAGGGCGTAGATGATGTCGAAACCCGCCACCCAGAGCGCGTGGACCCCCGCCAGCGCCAGGTAGCGCAGCCGGATCGTCCCCGTAAGCCCCACCAGGGCGCCCATGACCGCGCAGGCGCAGGCCGCCCCCAGCCAGTAGTGGCAGAGCCAGGTAAAGCGCTTGCTAAAGGAATAGCCCCCTATGAGCAGGACCGCCGCCGGGAGGAGGATCAGGCAGAGGGGATTGAGCAAGGCCGCCGCCGCAATCAGGATGATGATGAGGGCCGCCGCGAAAAGGAGCAGGCTCTTCTTCGAAAGCCGCCCGCTGGGAATGTGCCGTCCTGCGGTCCGCGAATTCCTGCCGTCGATATCCGCGTCGATGACCCGGTTCAGGGCATTGGCCGCGTTCCGCCCCGCCAGAGCCGCCGCCAGGATCAGGGCCAGCTTCCCCCAGGGCGGCCGGCCCCCGCTCTCCAGGAGGATAGCCGTTAAGACAAAGGGCAGGGAAAAGAGGCTGTGCCGGAAGATCACCGCATCGCCCATGAGGCTGAGTTTACGCAGGAAGGCCATGGGGAGACTATAGCACAGACCCCGGCCCGGCGCTAGGCTAGGGATTTGGATTGCGCCGCAATCCGGTAGTTGCTTCGGTAAAGCCCCTGAACCGGTAAGTCAAGACCCGTTCCCTCGTTTTTTTTTGGGATTTCAACTTTTTTCCGTAAAAGCGCTTGACAATTATTATCAGGAAGGTCTATACTTACACCATGCTGACGGCGCGAAGATTTGAGCAAAACAGAGTAATCCCGGCCCCCAAAGGGCTCTGCAATCCGCCTGCGGCGGATTGCTTGGGAGTTTCGGCTTTGCCGACTCTCCATTGGCTGACCGCGCATCGGCCCGCAGTTCCCAATCGCGCAGTGTGGGGGGGGGGGGGGGGGGGGGGGG
>JAITON010000210.1 GCA_031289935.1 Treponema sp. | reverse complement strand
GCGCTCTCTGGCGGGTTTGGCTCGGGGGAGTCCCGGGGCCGGCGGGCCCCGCCGCCCCCATACACATCGGGCCTGAGCGGGGCCGGTTTTACGCTGTCTTGTTCAAATCTTTTTGCCTTCAGCATGGCGTAAGTCTATACCTTCCTGATAATAATGTCAAGCGCTTTGTGGGAAAATTGTTGAAAAAACGTGAAAATCCCGAAAAAAACGAGAGAATTCTCCATCCGGTCTTGCCGGATGGCGCACAGCTTAGTGGAAGTCTCCCCAGTGGCGGCCAATCTCCACGCTGACCCGGAGGGGCGCCCGGAGCATCACGGCGTTCTCCATCTTCTCCCGGACCAGGGCCGCCGCCGCCGGGGCCTCCGCTTCCGGGGCCTCCAGGATAAGCTCGTCGTGGACCTGGAGCAGGAGCCGGGCAGGGCTCTTGGCCGCGCTCAGAGCCCGGTCCAGATCCAGCATGGCGGTCTTTACGATGTCCGCCGCAGAGCCTTGGATGGGGGTATTCACCGCTACCCGCTCGGCGGCGGCCTTTTCGGTCTTGTTTCGGGAGTTGATAGCCGGAATAGCCCGCCGCCGGCCCAGAATCGTGGAGACCCAGCCGGTTCCTTCGGTCTTTTTGATGAGCTCGTCGATAAAGCGGCGTACCCCGGCGTAGGTTTTAAAGTAGGCGTCGATAAAGGCCATGGCCTGGGTCCGGGTAATGGAGAGCTCGTTGGAGAGCCGGAAGGCGCTCATGCCGTACATCACCCCGAAGTTGATGGTCTTGGCGATGCGCCGCTGCTCCGGGCTCACTGCCTCCTCCTCAATGCCGAAGATGAGGGCCGCAGTCCGGGCGTGCACGTCCCGCCCCTCGCTAAAGGCGGCAATCAGGTTGGGGTCCTCTGAAAGATGGGCCAGCACCACGAGTTCGATCTGGCTGTAATCCGCGCTGATAAGCAGGTGGCCGGGCTTGGCTGCAAAGGCTTCCCGGATACGGCGGCCCTCATCGTCCCGGATGGGGATGTTCTGGAGGTTCGGCTCCCGGCTGGAAAGGCGGCCTGTGGCAGTGCCGGTCTGGACAAAGTTGCTGTGGATGCGGCCCTGGCTATCTGCCTCCGCAGGCAGGGTGTCCACATAGGTGGACTTGAGTTTTGCCAGGGTCCGGTGCCGGAGGATCAGGGCCGGGACCGGGTCCTCCCGGGCCAGGGCCTCCAGGGCGGCGGCATCGGTGGAAAAGCCGGTCTTGGTCTTCTTGCCCGGCGTCAGTTTCCGCTCCTTGTAGAGCACTTCCTGAAGCTGCTTGGGGGAGCTCAGGTTGAATTCATGGCCCACGATGATATAGGTCTGCCTTTGCAGCTCCGCCAGCTCGGTTCCCAGTTCCAGCCCATAGTCCTGGAGCACCTCCGGCTCAATCATGATGCCCTGGCCCTCCATTTCCGCCAGGATAGGCAGCAGGGGCATCTCCAGATCCTGAAAAAGCTTGATGCCTTCGGTCCTTTGGAGCCGGGGCTCCAAGAGCGCCTTCATGCGCAAGCTCAGGTCTGCGTCTTCTGCGGAATAGCGGGCGGCCGTGGCCAGGTCCACCTGATCGAAGGTCCCGCCCTTGGGCACGATGTCGTTATAGGCCAGGGGGCTATAGTCCAGGAAGTTTCGGACCAGGGAGTCCAGGGCGTAATTGTTCCGTTCCGGGTCGTCCACCCAGGCGGCCACCATGGTATCCCAGATGCGGCAGCTCCAGCGGGGAAGCCCCCAGCCCCGGGATACCTCGTAATCGTACTTGGCGTTGTGGGCCGCGATGGTCATGGCAGGATCCGCCAGGAGCGGGGCGAGCCGCGCCCGGACCGCTTTGGGGTCCAGGTAGGGCGCCGGCCCCATCGTACCATCGCCGGTGGAGGCGTGGGGGGCCAGGGGCACATAGGCCGCCTCCTTGGGTCTTAATGCCAGAGAAATGCCGACGGGCCGGGCATGCCAGGCGTCCAGGGAATCGGTCTCAAAGTCCAGGGCCAAAAGCCCCTGTTTGCGGCCTTCCGCGAGCAGGGCTTCCAGGTCCTTCATCTCCAGGATAGTCCGGTAGACCCCATCCCCCCGGAGCGAGTCCCGGAGCCGGTTTTCGTCCATCAAGACAGCGCTCTGGCCTTCCCCGCCAGGAGGGCCGTCAGGGCCGTTTCCCGGGACGCCTCCGGGCGCCTCCTCAAAGATCGTCCCGGCGCCCGCCTTGGGGTCCAGTTTCCGGGCGCTCTGCCTGACCCCTTCCCGGAACAGCACCGCCGCACCGGCCCTCCGGTCCAGATTTTCGATGGAAAGCTCGTCGATATGCTTGATAGGGAGCGGTACCGCATAGTCCAGGGCGATGAGCTTGCGGGAAAATTCCGCGCTCTCCCGGCCCTCGGCCAGCTTCTTTCCCAGGGTCCCTTCGATGCCGGCCAGGTTTTTGTAGATTTCATCCAGGGAACCGTAGCGGGTCATGAGCTTGACGGCGGTCTTCTCGCCGATACCCTTGACCCCCGGTACATTGTCGGAACTGTCCCCGATCAGTGAAAGGAGGTCCAGGATCCGCTCGGGGCCCACCCCCCATTCGGCCTTCACCAGATCGGGGCCTACCGGCTCGTAGGGGAATCCCGTGGCAGCGCCGCCGGGACCGCCCCGGTTAGCCCCGCTCAGCTTGAGGGGCCGGAGTTCCCAGGTATCTTTCTCTACCAACTGGAGCAGGTCTTTGTCGGCGGAAATAATGTAGCAGGGCCGGCCCTCGGCCTGACAGCGCCGGGCCAGGGTGGCGATGATATCGTCGGCCTCGTAGCCCTTGGAACGGAGCACGGGCACCCCCAGGGCCTTGAGGGTCTCTTCCACCAGGGGCACCTGGGCGTGGAGATCTTCCGGGGCCTTTTGACGGGTGGCCTTGTATTCGGCGTACATCTTGTGCCGGAAGGTGGGGCCCATGGAATCGAAGACCGCTGCCAGCCGCCGGGGGCGCTCTCCCCCCGGTACGGGGGGCACGCCTGTACCGGCGCCCCCGTCGATCAGACTGATCAGGGTCTGGGCAAAGCCGTACAGGGCCGAGATATTCCGCCCCGCCGGATTCCGTAAAGGCCGGTTGATAAAGGCGAAATAATAACGATAAATGAGCCCGTAGGCATCAATGAGGTAGAGGGGAGCTAATTGGTTTTGGCTGTCCATGGGCCATTATGTACGGATCAGCCCTGAATGTCTATCATGGAAGGAGCCAGAGAATCGGCGTAGATGGAGCGCCGGACCGCGTAGGGGTTCCCCCGCATGGCCTTGAGCTCGGAGCGAACCTCCTCCATGCGTTTGGTCAGCAGATCCTTGTTTCGGCTTATCCGCAGGGCCGCCTCCTGTCTCAGCTCCTCCAGAGCCGATTTCAGGCCGCAAATCCCCGCCTCCTCGCCGGAAAGCCCGTTCAGGGGGCAGATAGCTTCCAGGGGATCAATCACCTTCCTAAGCGCGAAAATGTCCTGGGCCAGCTTCTCTTCCAGCCTGATATGGGCCGCCAGAGACTCCGCCGTGCCGGTTTGGATTGCCTCAAACTGGCCGTCCAGGACCTGGAGGTATTCTTCAAACCGGCCCCGCTGTGTTCCGAGGAGTTCCCCCAGCCGCTTCAAGGCCGCAGCTTCGCCCTGCCGGGCATGGAGACTAGCCGGCAAGGCTCACCCCCGCAGGATCCCCCATGCCCTCGGTGGAAGTCTTGGCGGCAATCTCTACCCAGGCGCTCCGCAGCTCGTTGAGCATATTGCGGACCACCGTAATCCGCGTGGTATCCTGGGAAACACTCGATTCCAGCAGTTCCTGATTAAACCAGGTATAGAGGGAAAAGAGATTCTTCGCAATATCCCCGCACTGCTCAAAATCCAGGGAAACCATCAATTCCGTGATGATTTCCTGGGCCCTGATAATGGCCTTGCCTATTTTCTCGATCTTGCCGGGGTTCTTGTTCCCCTTCAGCCCGGATCCGATAAGCTCCAGCCCCCGGTCAAGCTGCTTTACCGCTTCCTCGTAGAGCATCACGACAAGCTGCCCCTGGCTGGCAGTCTTGATCCGGGTTTCCCGGTATGCGGATAGTGCGTTGATATAAGCCACAATAACCCTCCCTGTTATATATAAAGGTATAGTTCTATCATCGGTATTTTCAAGCAAAACATGAGGAACATTTGAAGGGGTTTACTACTCAGAACGGGGAACGTTAACCAGCGCTTCCCTAGAGCCCGTAGATACCCGCGTACTTGGTTTCCACGTAGTCCAGGAAGGCATCGGGCGCCAGGACCTGGCCGGTAACCTTTTTGAGGAGCTCCGGCGGGTCAAGCCGCTTGCCCCAGCAGTGGATGGTATCGGCCAGCCAGGTATGGATAGGCTCGAAGTTCCCTGCGGCAATGGCGGCGTCTGCACCGGGCAGGTCCGAGCGGAGTTTCTGCCAGAATTGGAGCCCGTAGAGGTTCCCCAGAGCGTAGCTCGGGAAGTAGCCGAAGGAACCCTGCGACCAGTGGATGTCTTGCAACACCCCCTGGGCATCGGTATCCGGGGCCAGCCCCAGGAACTCCTTCATGGACTCCTCCCAGGCCTTCGGCAGGTCGTTTACGGCCAGCTCCCCCGCAAAGATACGTCTTTCCAGCTCGAAGCGCAGGATGATGTGGAGGCTATAACTCACCTCATCGGCCTCGGTGCGGATAAGGGATGGCTGTACCCGGTTGACCGCCCGGTAGAAGGCGTCCAGGGAAACCTGGCCAAGCTGCCGGGGGAAGAATTCTTTAAGCGCCGGAAACTGGCCCTCCCAGAAGGAGCGGCTGCGGCCCACGACGTTCTCCAAAAGCCGGGACTGGGACTCGTGAATCCCCATGGAAACCCCCTGGCCCAGGCTGCTTCCCCGGAGCTCCGGCGCGATATGGAGCTCGTAGAAGGCGTGGCCCGATTCGTGGATCACCGAGAATATAGACGAAAGGGGATCATTCTTGGCATAGCGGGTAGTGATGCGTATATCGTTATAGCCCATGCCGTTGGTAAAGGGGTGGGCGCTCACGTCCAGACGGCCCCGGTCCAGGGGAAAGCCCAGACGCTTCATGAGCTCGTGGTTATAGCGGGCCTGCTGGTCCGGGTCGTATTCACCCTCCACAAAGGAGGTATCCGGCTGGGGCCGGGCGGCGATCTGCCTGATCAGCGCCGAAAGCCGCTCCCGCAGGGGCTTGAAGAGCCGGCTGATCTCATCGGCCTTGACCCCCGGCTCGTACAGGTCCAGGAGGCAGTCATAGACCCCGGCCCCGGAACCGCCCCAGTAGCCCGCCGCCCGGCGCATGATATCCACCATGTTTTGCAAATGAGGCGCAAAGGCGGCAAAATCGTTGCGTTTCCGGGCCTCCGCCCAGGCAGCCTGGGAAATACCCTGGGCCCGGGCGTATTCCCGGACAAAATCCGGCGGCAGCTTGGCCATGCGGTCGTATTCCCGGCGCAGGACCTTGCAAAAATCCCGTTCCAGGGCCGGCAGGCTCTCATCCCCCCGGGGGTTCTCCGAAGTGGAGCCCAATTCCCGCAGGAGTTTGTCGATTTCCGGGCTCGTGGCCCGCCCGTGGACCAGACCCTCCATAAGGGCCATCTGCTCGGCCCGCTCCTCGACCCCCGCTCTGGGGAGATTGACTTCCTGATCCCAGCTTAAAAGGGCCGTTACCTCGCTCAGCAGCCCGCATTCCCGGTCCAGGGCGTGGAGCTTGTTTAGGGTATCTTCAAAACGCATAGATTCCTCCGTGTTGGTCATGATACGAACAAAGGCCAAGTATAAGCCATTCTCTGTTTCTTTGCCAGCCCCGTTGGCGCCTCCGTGTGGGGCCCTTACGCCGCCGACCAATTAGCCAGCGAGAGGCCAAAGATGTTCTCAAAATGTTTGGTGTTGTTGGTTATCAGCGTGAGATTGTTGACGATTGCCGTGGCGCCGATAAGAATATCGAAATCGTCCACTGCGTATCCTGCTTTTCGAAGATTGGCTTTGATTTTCGCGTATTCTTCAGTAATTTCCAGGGTCAAATAAGTGGTTTGTACCATCTGCCTGAAGGTATTAATCCGGTTGAGGTTATGTTCGACCTTTTGTGAATTATACGCGCCGAACTGCAATTCCCCGATAGTCACGATTGAAACACCCAAATCTTCATCAGCGGCTTGATTCATTCGCGCCACCACGTTGGGGTGTTGGTTCAGAAAATAGACGCAGATATTGGTGTCAAGAGGGGAACCTTCGCTCCTTCGTCGCTCGGTTGAGTGTACAAGCAGGTACTTCATAGCCGGACATCGTCTCTGGCGGTTCTACTGCCGCGAATATCCGCGATAATGGCATCCGCGTTTCGGGTGTCTTCCCAAGCCCCGCAGAGCGTGAAAAAATCCCTGAGTTTCGGTTTTTCCGCCGGTTTCTGTTCAAGAAATACCACAATGACCGGGGAATTGTCGAACACAGAAGGCGCCTCATTCAAGAGTATTTGTCCCTGTTTATAGACACCGTAAGCGGCAGTTTGCATACCAGCCTCCTGTAAAATCATTATATGTACAGTGTACCACACTCCCCCGCCGCGCCTTCGGCGTCAGCTCCAGCCCCTTCTTCACCCGCTGCGCGTTCGAAAGCCAGCTCATGTGCGAGAACGTCCGCCGCACCACCTCACGGTCATGCTCCTGCCCCGCGTCCACGAGCTCCCCGTACTCCGCCCAGTAGATAATCCTCAGCAGCTCCTCCAGCCGCCCCGGCCCCTCCAG
>JAITON010000207.1 GCA_031289935.1 Treponema sp. | reverse complement strand
GGGGCCGCGCTCTTCTCGGTACGGAAGCTGATCAAAATCTTCCCCGGCGGCCCCGGCGGGAATGAAGCGCTCCGGGTCCTGGACGAGATCAGCCTGGATATCTATGAAGGCCCATGCCTGGTGATTGCCGGGTCCAACGGTTCGGGGAAGACGGTATTGATGAAGATCCTGGCCGCGCTCATGGAGGCCGATGGGGGGGAGGTTCTGTACCGGGGCCTCCCCTTGGGAACGGCCCCCTGGGCGGCCCGGGGGGGCGGCCCCCTGGGCGGCCCGAGGCTGCCCCGGACCCTGGGCCTGGTGTTCCAGGACGCGGACGCCCAACTAATCGGGGAGACCGTGGCCGAGGACGCTGCCTTTGGCCCCCGGAACCTGGGCTTTTCCCGGGAAGAATCAACGGAACGGGCCCTGGCGGCGCTGACGGCCCTGGGGCTCGCGGGCCGGGAGAACCAGTCCCCCCGGCGGCTTTCGGGGGGGGAAAAGCGGCGGCTGGCTGTGGCGGGGGTCATCGCCATGGGCTGCCGGACCATCATCATGGACGAACCCTTTGCCAACCTGGACTGGCCGGGGGTGCGGCAGACCCTGGAACTTATCAAGAGCTTGAAAGCCTCGGGGAATACCCTCATCATCCTGACCCATGAGCTGGAAAAGGTGCTGGCCTATGCGGACCGGCTCGTCATTCTGCACCGGGGGAAGCTCCGGGAGGACGGGCCCCCGGGGGAGGTGCTGGGCCGGCTTCGGGAGGAGTACGGGGTTCGCAATCCCCTGCAAAGTTACACCCGGGTGGCGGACTGTACCTGGCTCGGTGAAGGGCCCCGGCGCGCTGAGCCTGGTAAGCCATGGGTATGAAACGCGGGCCCTATGCGTACCGGCCGGGAAGCTCCCTGGTCCACCGGGCCCCTCCCCTGCTCAAGCTGTTCTGCCTCCTGGCCTTTTCTACGACGGCCTTTGTCTTCGGGCTCCCGGCATCGATTGGAACGGCGGCTCTGGTCTCCGGCCTGGCTCTGGCCGCAGGGATCCGGCCCTGGGAACTGCTCCGGGGCTTCGGGCCCCTGCTCTGGCTCACGGCCTTGACGGTGGTTTCCCGGAGTATCAGGCCGGTGGAGAACGGGCCGGGCTGGGGATTTGACGCTCGGGGCCTTGCCGGGGGGCTGATCTTTGCGGCCAATCTCCTGGAGTCCTTTGCCGCCGGGGCCCTCTTCTTCGCGGTAACGACCCAGACGGAACTCTACCGGGCCCTGGACGCGCTGGAACGGCGCCTGTTCCGGCGGCGGCAGCCACGGTTCGGCCTGGCTCTGGCTCTGATGCTGGGCTTTATACCCCGGTTCTTTGAGGCCTGGGAGGCCGCAGAGGCGGCCTACCGGGCCCGGGCCGGGAAGCAGGGGCTGTCCCTGTTGCTGGTCCTGGCGCCCTTGGTTACGGAACGGATGCTGGAAACGGCCGCCGAGACGGCCGCCGCCCTGGAAGCCCGGGGAGCTTAGCAATGCGAAGAGCGCTTGAACGCTTAGGGAGCTTGAACGCGAAAGACGCGAGTACTTGACTAATATACCGATCGGTAGGTATATTACAAAACATGGAAACCTTAGATACTCCCGGCAAACCGGCGGTCTTCTCCGCCGTTAGAGAGACTATCCTGGAACGGGCGCTTGCGCTCTTTGCCGCCAAGGGCTATGAGTCCGTGGGAATCCAGGAACTGACGGTCGCTTCGGGAATCACCAAGCCCAGCCTCTACTATCATTTCGGGAGCAAACAAGGGCTTCTAGAGACCATTATCCGGGAAAAGGGGGACGCGCTCCGGGAAATTTTCCGGGAAGAGACGGAATACCGGCACAATTTGACGAACAACCTGATGGGGCTTTTCCAGGGAACCCTCCGTGTTGCCCGAAACCAGCCGGAATTCTTCCGCTTCCTGCTGAGCTGTTTCTCATCGGCCCCTGAAAATGCCGCCTATACTGCTTCGGCGCCTCTTAGGGGAGAATTGGCGGCCCTTTTGGAGGGGCTTTTTGCGGCGGCGGTCCTGGATCACGGCAACATGCGGGACCGGCAGCGGATCTACGCCGAGACTTTCTTCGGGCTGCTCGAAACCTGGGCCCTGCTGGCGGTGAACGGTGAAATTGAGGTAAATCCCCCTACGGAGTACCGGATCGTCCATCAGTTTATGCACGGGATTTTTTCGTAAAATTGCTGCGCATTGATATACCCGGTAGGTATAAGGAGCCTTACATGATCATTCCTGAAGCGGAACGCATCTTTTATCACCTCTATCCCCTGGGATTCTGCGGGGCAGCCCGGCGGAACGACTTCGCCTCCCCCGCCGGGACAGGGCTACGGGCCATAGCGGGGCACATTCCCCGGCTCAGGGATCTGGGGGTGAACGCACTCTACCTCGGGCCGCTCTTCGAGTCCATAGCCCACGGCTACGATACCCTGGACTATTACTGGGTGGACCGCCGGCTGGGGACCAACGGGGACCTTAAGGCCCTGGTGCAGGCCTTCCACGAGGCGGGCATCATGGTAATCCTGGACGGGGTCTTCAACCATACGGGGCGGCGCTTCTTCGCCTTTAGGGACCTCCAGGAGAAGCGGGAGGCGTCGGCCTACCGGGACTGGTTCAGCCAGGTTGATTTTAGCAGACCGGGCCCGGCAGGGGATCCCTTCTGCTATGAGGGCTGGAACGGCTGCTACGACCTGATCAAATTGAACGGACACAACCGGAATGTCCGGGAGTATCTCCTGGGGGCGGTCCGTTTCTGGATCGATGAGTTTGATATCGACGGCCTCAGGCTGGATGCGGCGGACCTCCTCCTGCCGGATTTTATGGAGGAACTTAACCGGGTCTGCACATCCTCGAAGCCGGGCTTCTACCTTTTGGGGGAAGTGATCCATGGGGATTACCGGCATTGGGCCGCCCCGGGCCGGCTCGACTCGGTGACCAACTACGAGCTTTATAAGGGGCTCTGGTCCAGCCTGAAGGACCACAATTTTTTCGAGCTGGCCTGGACTCTGAACCGGCAGTTCGGAACCGAGGGTCTGTACCGGGATCTGCTCCTCTACAACTTTGTGGACAACCACGATGTGAACCGTGTTGCCAGTATTCTGAACAACGAGGCCCAGCTCTTCCCCCTCTACGGGCTCCTCTTCACCGTGCCAGGGATTCCTTCGATATATTACGGCAGCGAATACGGCGTCCGGGGGGAGAAACAGGGCCACAGCGATGCTGCCCTGCGGCCGGCCTGGGAATCCCTCCAGGCTGATAGTGCGGACGGTACCGGTACACCCGCTGCGCTCTTTGCCACGATACGGCGCCTGGCGGCCCTGCGGAGGGGTTCCAGGGTACTGCGGGAAGGGAGCTACCGGGAACTCTACAAAAGCCCCGAGCAGTTCGCCTTTATGCGGGAAGTTCCCGGGGAGCGGGTCCTGGCGGCGGTCAACATCAGCGAGGGGCCGGCGGTACTGCGTATACCGGGGAATATCCTGGGGATAGGACCGGGACGATGGCGGGACCTGCTGGACGGCGCGAGTTTTACCGCAGACAGCGGCGGGCTGACTATTCCCCTGGACCCGTCCTGGCTACGGGTACTGGTCCTTGCTGAGCGGGAATACCCGTGCTAGACTGATATCATGGAAGCTGATGAACGGACCCGAATCATGCTGGACGCCACGCCCATGGCCTGTTCTCTCTGGGACGAGGCGGGGAATCTGCTTGAATGCAACCGGGAGGCGCTGAAGATTTTCGGAGTGACCGATAAGGAGGAATTCGCCCGGAGCAAGGCGAACCTGAGTCCCGAGTATCAAAGCAACGGATGCCTAAGCCAGGACAAGATGCGGGAACATGATGCCCTGGCTTTCGAGACGGGGTTCCAGCAGTTTGAATGGATGCACCGGACCCTTTCGGGGGAGGAGCTTCCCCTGGAGGTTACCCTGGTGCGGGTACCCTGGAAGGGAGGGTTTGTCCTGGCCGGTTATTACCGGGACCTCCGGATGGCCAAGGCCCAGGACAAGCGGATCCGGGAGGCCGATGCCCTGAACCGGGAGATGGAGGTTCAGGCCCGGACGGCCAAGGCGGCCAGCGAGGCCAAAAGCCGCTTCCTGGCGTCCACAAGCCACGAAATCCGTACGCCCCTGAACGCTATCATCGGGATAAGCAAACTCATACAGACCGATAACCTGAACAAGACCCAGCAGGAATATATTGAGGATATCCGAAAAACCTCTCAAACGCTCCTAGCCATCATTAATGATATTCTGGACCTCTCAAAAATTGAGGCGGGGAAGATGAGCCTTTTCCCGGTCCACTTTAGCCTGCCGGAGCTTTTTGACAATCTTTACTCCATGGCCCGGTTTGCGGTCAATTCCCGAAACCTGGAATTCAGAACAGGTTACGACAAGACGCTCCCGGAACTGATCTACGCTGACAATATCAGAATACGGCAGATCATCACCAATATCCTAAATAATGCGATCAAGTATACCCGGCAGGGCTTTGTAGGTTTCCACCTGACCAGGACCGTAAGGGAGGGGAGGAACTTTCTGGCCATCCTGATTGAGGATTCGGGGCCAGGGATCCGGCAGGAGGATATTCCACGGATATTCCAGTCCTTTGAGCAGCTTGACGGGGAGCGCAACCGGGGCATCATCGGCACAGGGCTGGGGCTTGCCATCACCAAGCGGCTGGTGGATCTGATGGACGGCGCCATTGAGGTGGAGAGCGTCTACGACAAAGGCTCGCTGTTCCGGGTGCTGCTGCCCCTAACTATAGGGGACCCGGCAAAGATAGAGCGGAAGGGCCAGGACGAACCGGTGAAGGCGCCGGCGACATTCCAAACCCTTGTGGTGGACGATAATGCCCTTAACCGCAAGGTAGCCCTGGCCTATCTGGCCCGGCACGGTATCCAGGCAGAGACCGCAGAAAGCGGCGAGGAGGCCCTGGAGAAGGCAGCCCAGAGGAACTACGACATCATCTTCATGGATCAGATGATGCCGGGCATGGACGGTCTGGAAACAACCCGCAGAATCCGCAGCCTCTCCGAAACATACCGGGAAACGCCGATTATCGCCCTTTCGGCCAATGTTATGGAGGGGTCCCGGGAGGCGTTCTTTAAGGCGGGGATGAACGACTTTCTGCCCAAGCCGATTGAGGGCCGGGAACTGAACCGGGTGCTCTCCCGCTGGCTTCCCATGCAAGACGGGGCGGCAGTCCGCTTCCCTCTTCCGGCTAAAAACCAGAGCCCGAAACCCTCTATCGACCGGGAGTTGGGCTTAAAAAACGCCGCAGGGGACGAAGAGCTCTACGGGCAGCTTCTTGAGGGCTTTAAGGAGAATCATGCCGGTGACGAGGCGGCAATCCGGAAGGCCCTAGCTCAGGGAGACCGGCATGAGGCATGGCGGCTGGCCCATACCCTGAAGAGCACGGCGGCCCTTATCGGCGCGGAGGAACTCAGCCATGTGGCGGCAGTCCTGGCAGGACCACCGGGGACAGACAGAGAAACCGGAACTCTGGAAGCTGAACTGGCGGCGGCTCTCGATGCCGTGCTAGGAGAGCTCTAAAAACATCTTCTCTCATAGTATAATTCCTGGACCGTAGAAAAAAATAAAAAAAAGTGATAAAAAGACAAAGCATAGCGCAGGACATTGCCTTATATAGTATAGTTATGGAGGAAATTGTGGCAAAGAATGATTCTGAATCGACCAAGGTGTCTAACGGACCCGTCTCAGGCGGGGACCGGGAAAAAGCCCTTGAAGCAGCAAGGCTCCAGATTGAAAAGCAATTTGGCGCTGGTTCCATCATGAAACTGGGTACCAACGTTAACGCGGTGGGTATTGACGCCATACCCTCGGGGTCAATCCTCCTGGATGAGGCCTTGGGGATTGGCGGCTACCCCCGGGGCAGGATCATTGAGATCTACGGGCCCGAATCCTCGGGAAAGACCACCCTGGCGCTCCACGCCATCGCGGAGGCCCAGAAACTGGGGGGTACCGCCGCCTTTGTAGATGCCGAGCACGCGCTGGACCCCAGCTATGCGAAGAACCTGGGCGTCAATATTGACGAGCTCTGGATCTCTCAGCCCGATTCCGGGGAGCAGGCCCTGGAAATCACCGAAAGCCTGGTCCGTTCTGGCGCGGTAGACGTCATCGTGGTGGATTCTGTAGCGGCCCTGGTTCCCCAGGCGGAAATTGAAGGCAACATGGGAGACGCCCAGATGGGCCTCCAGGCCCGGCTCATGAGCCAGGCCATGCGGAAGCTCACCGCCACCATCGGCAAGTCCCGAACCTTGCTTATCTTCATCAACCAGATCCGGATGAAGATCGGCGTCATGTACGGTAACCCGGAGACCACCACCGGCGGCAATGCCCTCAAGTTCTACGCCTCGCTGCGGCTTGAGGTCCGCAAGGTGGAGACCATCGAAGGTGGCAAGGACGAGGACGCCCTGGGCAACCGGGTCCGGGTCAAGGTCGTGAAGAATAAAGTGGCGCCCCCGTTCCGCCGGGTAGAGCTCGACATCATGTTCGGCAAAGGGGTTTCCGCTCTGGGAAGCATCCTGGATGCAGCCATCAAGTACGATATTATTGATAAAAAAGGCGCATGGTACGCCTACGGCGAGGACAAGATCGGCCAGGGCCGGGACAACGTAAAGAGCTACCTGATAGAACGGCCCGAGCTTACCAAGGAGATTGAGGTTAGGCTGCGGAAGATCATGTTCCCCGGCCGGGACGATGCTGCCGCTCAGGCGGTCGCCGCTCAGGGGTCCACTACCAAGGCCAAGCCCCCGGTCTCCGCTCCGGTGGTCTCTGCCCAGGCGGAACCGGTCCCTGAGCCGCCTGATCCCGTACCGGAATCCCCGGCGCCGGCGACCGATGCCGCCGCCCTGGCCGGCACCGCCGCCCTGGCCCAGGCCGCCGCCGCTCAGGTAGACTCCGTGCCAGCGGACACCGAGCCGGCGGACACCGAGCCGTCTCCGGTTCACCGTGGCAGGGGGCGGCCCCCCAAGACAGCCCCTGACGGTCTCTTCTAGGGGCATTTGCGCAACGAAGCGAAGCTCTCCAGAGTTTTGTATATCGTGCACAAGCCATGAGGTCCCATCGGCGCCGGCCACGGTTGGTGCCCTTCAACAGGCTCAGGGACCAGTCTCCTGGTTGCTGAGCCTGTCGAAGCACTACCTAGACCCCACCACCACCGCGTTGTTGCCGGTGGCGGAGCGCTCCCGCTCTATGACGGAG
>JAITON010000148.1 GCA_031289935.1 Treponema sp. | reverse complement strand
GGCGCCACCGCATTACGCTTCCAGCGGCCGGTAAACAGGTAGACCACAATCACCAAAAGGCTGCCCGCGCTGGCCGCCGGCGCACCCAGGCCCACGCCGGAGAGCCCCCAGCCGGCCGTTACGCCGAGGATGTAGCAGACCGGCGCCCGGAGCAGCACCGCCGAGAGCATCCCGTTGATGAGGGAGAACATTGTATGCCCGCCGCCAATCAGGAAGCCGTTGATGCAGAAGATGAAAGGGATGAGCAGGAAGTCGAAGCTGAAGCTGCGGAGGTAGGTAACCCCGGCCTGAATCATGGCAGGGTCATCGGCAAAGAGGGCCATGATCCAGGAGGGCTCAAGCTGGACCAGCACAAAGAAGGCCCAGGTGATGCAGACCGCGAAGGCCGTACCGATGCGGCAGGTCTGGACTGCCCGGTCCAGACGCCCTGCGCCGATATTCTGGGCCACCATGGCCGAGACGGATGCGCTGATGGCCTGGGTGGGCATAAAGGCGAAGCTGTTAAACTTGGCTGCGGCCCCCACCGCCGCAGAGGCCGTGACCCCGCCCACGACATTGACAATCGCCGTTATGAATAGAAAGGAAATGCTCGTCACGCCGTTCTGGATACAGGTGGGCAGCCCGATTTTGATGATTCTCCCCAGCTCCACCCGGTCGATCCTGAAGGAACGGAACCTGAAATCAAACTGGAAATTGTTTTTTACCATATAGATGATGCAGAGGATAACGCTCAGGCCCTGGGAGATGATGGTGGCCAGGGCCGCCCCAAAGGCCCCCCAGTGGAAGACCGCCACAAAGAGCAGGTCCAGGATGATGTTGGTGATGCAGGCCACCAGCACAAAGTAGAAGGGCTGCCGGGAGTTGCCCATGCCCCGGAGAATAGCGCTCAGGGCATTGTAGCCAAAGATGAAGATGATCCCCAGCACGGTAACGGTAAGGTAGCTGTCGCTTTCCGCGTAGGACTCCGCCGGGGTCTGGATCAGGCGCAGTACCGGCCCCTTGAGGGCCAGCATGACCGCAGTGATCCCCAGCCCCAGGGCCGCCAGCAGGGTAATCAGTGTGGACGTTACCTTCCGCAGGCCCTCCTGGTTGCCCGCCCCCAAGTATTGCCCGATAAGCACCGTGCCCCCCATAGAGAGCCCGAGGATCAGGTTGGTCAAGATCAGGGTTACCTGGCCGCCGATATTCACCCCCGACATGCTCAGGGTTCCGGCAAAGTTCCCCACGATAAGCATATCCGCCACATTGTAGAGGGATTGCACCAGGTTGGACACCAGAAAGGGCAGGGCAAACATCACCAGCCTGGGCAGGACCTTCCCCCGGGAGAGATTGTTCTCGATTTTTTTAGCCATCGGGAGAGTGTATTCCCATTCGGGAAAAATGTGAAGAGCGCACACCTTTCGCCCGGCTGCATTTGCTTTTTTCCCCGGTCTTGGGTATACTTCCCCCATGAAGAAGCAGAGAACTACCGTCTTTCGCTGTTCCGCCTGCGGCCACGAGGAGCCCAAGTGGCTGGGCCGCTGCCCCGAGTGCGGCGAATGGAACACCCTTACCGAAACGGCCGTCTCCGGTCTTGCCCGCATGGGCGGCAGTGCAGGCCTTAAGGGCAAAGCGGGCCTCCCCCAATCCCTGCCCCTGGCCTCGGTGGACCCCCAGGAGGGGAGCCGTATCAGCAGCGGTATTCAGGAACTGGACCGGGTCCTGGGGGGCGGTATCATGAAGCGGTCGGCGGTGCTGGTGGGGGGT
Organism: Treponema sp.; assembly: GCA_031289935.1. GTDB lineage: Bacteria > Spirochaetota > Spirochaetia > Treponematales > Breznakiellaceae > JAITON01. Next base: position 3,825 of record JAITON010000148.1, on the reverse strand, counting down.
GAGCCGGGGATCGGCAAGTCCACCCTGCTGCTGCAGGCCGCTGCCGCAGTCGATACCAGGGGCCGGGTCCTCTACATTGCCGCTGAGGAATCTGCCGGTCAGGTGCGGATGCGGGCTGACCGGCTGGGTCTTTTCGACGGTCCGGGCGCCGGTACAGCGGCCCCCGGCGGCGCTGCATCTGCCATCGAAATATGCTGTTCCGCCCGGCTTGAGGACATCCAGGCCGTCATTGAAGCGCTCAAACCGGTTATCATTATCGTGGATTCTGTTCAGACCCTCCACACCGACGAGGCCGGTCTGGTGCCGGGAACCGTGAACCAGATGAAGTTCTGCGCTTGGGAACTCATCTCCTGGGTCAAAGACCACGATGCGGCCCTCTTTCTGGTGGCCCATGTTACCAAGGACGGGATCATTTCCGGGCCAAAAACCCTGGAACACATGGTGGATGCGGTACTTTACTTTGAGCAGAACGAAGGGGACAGCCGTTTTCTCCGGGCCGCCAAAAACCGCTTCGGTTCGGTGGACGAGATCGGTATCTTTACCATGGGGGAGCGGGGCCTTGCCGGAGTAGAGGACCCGGGCCGCCTTTTTCTGACCCATCGTGAGGGGGATTTGCCGCCGGGGGTGGCCATTGCGGCGGTGCTCGAAGGAACCCGGACCTTGCTCGTGGAGATCCAGGCCCTGACCGTGGAGGCCAAGGGGGCGGTATCCCGGGTCTTTTCCGACCGGATCGACAACGCAAGGGTCTCACGGGTGGCGGCCACCCTGGAAAAGCACCTCAATTTGCGGCTAGCAGACCACGATCTCTATGTCAACGTGGCCGGGGGCGTTCGTATTGCCGAGGTGGGGGTGGAATTGGCCCTGGCGGCGGCCATCTACTCGGCCCGGACCGGTCTCAGCTTGCCTTCCGGGGCCGTTATGGCGGGAGAACTCTCCCTGGCCGGGGAGGTCCGGCCCATCCGCCGTCTGCCGGGCCGGATTCGTGCAGCGGGATCCTTAAGCTTTACCCATTTCGTGGGGCCCCGGGAGGAGGAGCCAGCCCTTGGGCACGCTGCCGGGCGCGCTCCGGGGATTCCGCCGGGCCGGGGAGATCCCCACGATCTCCCCAAGCTTAGTACCGTGGGCAGCATCAAGGAGGCCGTCAAGGTACTTTTTACCTAAAAAGCACAAAATTAAAAAAAATCAAAATTTAAGTGATTTTTCGCTTGACATTAAATTAAAAGTGGAATATAATAACCGTAATAGGATTATTTGTTGTTGAGTGTTTTAGAGTACGGTGGTTGTTTAGAGACACGGCGGTCTTCGCCGGGTTTTCAGGATTCTCGCTTTCGAGCCTTTCTCGTCTGGTCGATCGTGCAAACTCCGTTTAATCAAATTTGCATCCACACGTTTCCCCGGCAGGGATTCTCTTTAAGGAGTATTCCGCCGGAGAGGCAGGAGTCGTCCATCTGATGGGCGTGAATACGGCGTACCCGGGCGCTGGGTACCCCGGTCCTTTGGACCAGGGTTCCTATTCCGGGAGAAGGATTTTTTTCAATGGCTAAAAAACTGTATGTCGGGAATCTCTCCTACAACACCACCGAGGACTCGTTGCGGAACCTCTTCAGCGATTTCGGCGCCGTGGCCTCTGCCAAGATCGTCTTTGACCGGGACAGTGGCAATTCCAAGGGATTCGGGTTCATCGAAATGAACACCGATGAAGAGGCCGTCGCCGCGATTGCCGGCACCAACGGCAAGGAACTTGACGGACGCCAGATCCGGGTCAACGAGGCGATGGACAAACCCCGCCGGGAACGCTCCGGCGGCGGTTACAACAACTGGTAGACCCTTGGGTGTTTACGGGGTTTAACCCTGTAAACACCCGTCGAACGTGCCAATAGCATTGTTCTCGTTGCTAGTCCAAACGGTCCCGGGACAGTAGATCGTCCCAGAGGGTGGTAAGGGTGTCTAGGTCCATATTGTTGGAAGCGGCTTTAAGGGTTTCTCGGATCTCTTCCCAGTCGTTGACTGTTAGAGGCATGGCTGTCTCGTTGTAGGTTCCCAAGAAAAAAGCGGCTGCATAGGCCAGTTTAAGGGGAGTTTCCGGGCAGGCGGCCATGAGGCGGCGGCCTAGATGGGTGGCGTTGTCTCTGCCTAGTATTGGGCCCAGGAGCGGGGTAAATTCTGACAGGTCCGGCGCGATGAAAAACCGGTTCAGGGCCTGGTCGCGGGGCCGCATCTACTTTTTCCGGGTATCGCTCTGGGTATCCAGCCGGGCGAGCAGAGTCATAAGCTTGTCCTTCTCGATCAAATCGATAAGCCGGGCCTCGGTATAGTGCCGGGCCTCTTCGGTGTAGGCGCCCACAGTAAGACAGATCCCCCTGCCAGCCTTGACCTCCTTGAGGTGTCCGTGGAAATCCCGGATGATCATTTCTCCGATGGATCCCTGGAGACGGATAAACCGGAACATCACCAGATCGGACCATTTTGGGGTGTTGATTTCCGCCAAAAGATCAAGCCAGTCGTTCCGTTCTACCGAAATATCGGTGATCTTGACTTTGGCCCGCAGGTAGTATACCGTGGCAAGCTTCCGGCAGAGGGTCTCGAAGTCTGTTGCGGGAGCCATCATATAGAGCTGGAGATTCCGGTTGGCGTTTACCTCCTGGTATTTAGAGATGAGGGCCCCCACGTCTTTGTAGACCGGGCTTGTCTGCTGGATTTCCTTTAACCGGCCCAGCGCCTTGGCGATTTCATTCTGCCCAAGATAGCAGGTCGAGAGCCGGTACTTGAGGTCCAGAGCGATCTCGGTCTTGAGGGATGCATGCTTCAGGCCGGCCTCAAAATCCTCAATGGCCCGCTGTTCCTGGTGCTGCCCGGCGTTAATAGTCCCTGCGGCCAGGCATGCGCTAGGCCCCATGGCAGGGTCGGACCGGAGCCGGGTAAAGATCTTCAGGGCCTGAGCGGTCTGGTTAGCCTCCCAGTAACATTCCGCTAGGGTATAGAGGGATTCCTTATCTTCCGGAGCCAGTTCTATGGCCTTGCGGATAAAAACCATGGCCTCCGTGTACCGTTTGAGCTTGAAACAGGCGTGCCCCAGGCTGCGCAGGGTAGGGGCATGTTCGGGATCTTTCGCCCAGGCCCGCTGCAAGAGCTGTACGGCCTTGTCGTAGTTTTTTTTGCCGAATTCCATGGCCCCTAAATGGTAATTCACCTCAAAATTATCCTGCTTGAGGGTTTCGGCGGCGCTGAATCCACGGTAGGCTTCGTTGGTATGGCCCAGCTGCTGGGCGCAAAGGGCATAGCGGAGATTGACCGTAAACCCGTCAATATCGGCATGACCCGGGGCCAGACCGGTGAGGAGCCCATAGGCCTTGTAGGCCTGCTCCCAGGACTTATCCTGATAATAGATATCTCCCGTAGTCAGGAGCCCCACCGGGTCCTTGGGATTATGGGCCAGCCGGTGGTTCGCCTCCTTGAGCGCCGCGTCATGGCCCTTGGAAGGCTTCTCTTTTGCGCCGGCCTTACCCCGGCTCTTCCGGTTCACGATAAACATGACCGCCAAGGCGATGAGCATGAGGATTACGATTATCACTAAAATAGGAATAAGCATGATAGCTATAATATCGCCTGCATCCTTAAAAAACAAGGTCTTATTCGTGGCGAGGGTTTAATACCCCGCCCTTTAGGGCGTTCTTAGAGTATTAAACACGAGTCCAACACCTTAAGAGAACAACATACCTCGTCCTTCAGGGCGAGGTTGTTGATTCGTGGCGAAGGGCCCCTTGCGGCGGGATTGCTTGGGAGTTTCGGCTATGCCGAAACTCCAATTCCGTGCCCCATGGCCGT
>JAITON010000013.1 GCA_031289935.1 Treponema sp. | reverse complement strand
TTCCCCATACGGCTCATCTTCTTCATCATGGTCCGCATCTTCTCGAAGCGCTTCAGGAGCCGGGCCACTTCCGCCACCGAGGTCCCCGAGCCCCGGGCAATGCGGGTCCGCCGCGAGGGCCCGATGATCAGGTGGTTGGCCCGTTCCTTCCGGGTCATAGAAGAGAGGATAGCCTCCTGGCTCTTGAGCTCCGCCTTGTTGATGTCCTCTTCACTGATCTGCCCCGCCATGCCGGGGATCATCTCCAGCATGGACTGGAGGCTGCCCATCTTCTTTACCGACCGGAGCTGGGAAAGCCAATCCTCCAGGCTAAAGCTCTCCCTGGACATCTTGTGCTGGAGCTCCTGGGCCTCTTTCTGATCGATGACCTCCTGAGCCTTTTCCACGAGGCTCACCACGTCGCCCATGCCCAGGATGCGCCCTGCGGCCCGGTCCGGATGGAAGACTTCGAAGTCTTCGGGTTTTTCCCCGGTACCCACGAACTTGAGGGGCTTCCCGGTTACGGTTTTGAGGGAGAGGGCTGCCCCGCCCCGGGTGTCGCTGTCGAACTTGCTGAGCACCACGCCGGTGAGGCCAATCTTCTCATCAAAGGTTTTGGCGATGTCCACTGCGGACTGGCCTGTCATGGCGTCCGCTACCAGGAGGAGCTCGTCGGGTTTAGCCGCGTCCTTGAGCCGGGAAAGCTCCTGCATCATAGGCTCGTCGATCTGGAGTCGGCCGGTGGTGTCCACGATGATGGTGTCGAGGAGGTTCTTCCGGGCGTATTCCAGGGCCCCTTGATAGACGCGGCTAGTGTCCGGGGGATTTCCCCCTGGGACAGTTCCCACCCCCTCAAGTTTGAAGACCGGGACCCCTACCTGGGCCCCCAGTACCGAAAGCTGCTCCACTGCGGCGGGCCGCACCAGGTCGCAGGCAACGAGCAGGGGGCGACGGCCGTCTTTCTTGAGCCTCAGGGCCAGTTTGGCGGAGCTTGTGGTTTTGCCCGAGCCCTGGAGTCCCAGCATCAGGATAACCGAGATAGTGTCCGGCCCCTTAAGGGTCAGCCCCTGCTTCTCGTCCCCCAGGCAGGAAACCAGCTTGTCGTGGACAATTTTGATGAACTGCTGCCCCGGATCCACGGCCCGCAAGACCTTCTCGCCCTTGGCCTCTTCGACGGTGGCGTTGACAAAACGGCGTACCACCCGGAGGTTGACGTCTGCGTCCAGGAGAGCCATCTTGATGACCTCCACGGCATCGTCGATATTCTTCTCGCTGATCGTGGACTTCCCGGCGATAAAACGGAGCGCGTCCTGAACCTTGGCGGATAATTTGTCGAACATAGTTGCCAGTATAGTGCCTCCGGCCCGGAGAGGCAAGCGGATACTAGGGAGGCGCTAAAAAAGCTTCGGGTTAATCGGCGGATGCCTGCCAGCGGCCATCAACGCGTTCGAATTTGTTTTGGGGGAGGTGAAGCTGGCGGCCGTCCTCGGCGACCAGAGTTACCTTACCGGTCACCACATTGGCCTCGGTTACCTTCCAAAGCGTCCCTTCGTAGTCGAGCCTGCAACCATCGGGGGGGAAGAGCCGACGCTGTTCGCTGTAAAAGCTGTGCTCGTAAGCCAGGCAGCAGAGGAGCCGGTCGCAGGGGCCGGATATCTTGATGGAATTGAGGGAGAGGTTCTGGTCCTTGGCCATCTTGATGGATACAGGCTTGAGCTTGTCGGACACCCCATGGCAGCAGAAGTCCCGGCCGCAAATTCCCAGGCCCCCCAGGATACGGGCCTCGTCCCGAACCCCGATCTGCCGGAGCTCGATCCGGGTTTTGTACACCACCACCAGGTCTCTGACCAGATCCCGAAAATCCACACGGGTCTCTGCAAAGAAAAAGAAAAGGATTTTCGGCTCCTCCAGGAGATAATGGACCGATATGAGCCGCATGTCCAGGCCGTGGTCCTCGATTTTTTCCTGGCAGAGGTTAAAGGTATCGGCCTCCTGCTTCAAGTTGGTCTCCGCCCGGGCCAGATCGTCTGCGGTGGCGTTCCGGTCAATCCGGGCCACTTCGGTAAAGAGCCGGGCGTTGTCCTGTCCTATGGGGCCGAGTACCCGGGCCAGGTCCCGGCCATAGCGGGTGGGGACCACCACCTGGTCGCCCGGTTTGGCGGTTCCGCCGGGAAATATCGCCAGAAAGGTCTCGTTGGCATAGGGGAGCCGGAGCCGGTAGACTGTAATATCCGGGTCCAGGGGCAGGCTCTCCCCTGCCACGATACGATCCTCCTCCTCGACCGGGGAATCCTCCAGAAGGCTCTCGTCTATATCGTCTTCGTAGGTATCGTTATCGCTCATGGTTCCCTTGTGCGCATCTTATTCCATCAAGTTTACCAGGATTCCGTTAATTTCGTCTACCCTGGCCAGGAGTTCAAGCTGGGAAAGCTGCCCCGAAAGGATGGCTGCTGCGAGCTGGTCCAGCTTGCTGTCCACCACCTGGATCTGGATCTTGATATATTTTTTGCGGTTCAAAAGATAGGTTTCTTCCTTTAAGTTATAGGCCTGCCTTACCACCTGATTGATAAAATTGCGCACCGCCTGCTTGTAGCGCAGAATTTCCTCCGGGAAAGGCCGCTGCTTAAGATCGTCCCCGGAACTGTGAACTGCGTCCAGGAGGCCCCGGAGTTCCTCCTCGGAAACTGGCCCGGCGGCTCCGAATACGGCTTCCGCCGCCTCCCCCGCCTGTTCCAGGGTCTCCGCGAAACGGGACCCCCTGACGCCCCGGAGCGCACCCCGGTCCCGGGTCTTTTTCGCGTCGGATTTGAAGTTTGCATAGGTTCCGGGGTTCAGATAGCTGGATGCGTCCTGGGGGAAATCAACCTTTGCCATGTTTGCCGTCCGCAAGGGCCGATTTGACCCCCTGGGCGTCCCGGTATTCGCCCACGGCCTGGTCCCACTTGGCGTCGTCCTGGCAGACCACCACCTTGCCGTGGATGATACAGCCCTCGTCGGCCCGGATCCGCCGGGTGATAATGTCCCCCAGAACCACGGCGCTGGACAGGATCGTAACCCTTTCGCTGGCCAGTACATTGCCAGCCACCACCCCGCCGATGGTGACCGAGGTGCCGCTGATGCCGCTCCGCATCCGGGCGCCGGACCCGACGATAACCCGGCCCTGGGCCCGAAGGTTCCCCCGCAGGCTGCCATCCACCCGGGTAAAACCGCCGGAATCGACCTCTCCGCTAACCGAACTCCGGGGGCCGATAATAGTGTTTATCGTGAAGTCTTCCCGCTTCATATATCAGTTCCCGGAACGGATGTTGAGGTATTTGTAGGGATCGACCACGTCCGAGCCGATATGTACCTCGTAATGCAGGTGGGGGCCTGTGGTAAGGCCCGTATTGCCGATAAAGCCGATAACATCTCCCTGCTGCACCCGCTGGCCCACCCGTACCGAGGTGGAATTCATGTGGGCATAGCGGGTATAGAAGCCGTGTTTGTGTTTGATGATTACATAGAGTCCGAAACCATCTATATCCCATTCAACGGTAACCACCTGGCCATCGGCGGTAGCCAGAATGGGATCCCCTGTACGGTAGGTGGAAAGATCAATCCCCTTGTGAATATAGTATTGGCCGCTAAAGGGGTTCTCGTTCTGGCCGAAATACATGGAAATATGTCCTATACCGCCCTTGATGGGCCAAATATTGGGGATTTCCGTGAGCAGGGTGCTTTGGGAGGCCAATAGGATACCGATTTCCTTGACCGGGTCCTCTACTGAGGCCAGGTACTGGGTCAGGTCCCGGATATCGGCCACTTCCTTGATGGAACCCTCGGCGGTCTCCCGGATATCGAAGAACGAAGAAAGGTCCCCGGAACCGGTATTATCGGCGCCGCCTCCCTGGGAGATATCAATCCCCATGACCGACAGGGTCTCCGAGAGGACAGCCTGGAAGCTCCGATACTGCCGGATTAGGTTGCCGATTTCGTCCCGCAAATTATCCACATTGGCCTGGAGGTCCTTGAGGCGGCTGTCCTTAATCGCCAAAGATTCCTGAGTATTGGTATAAGAGAAGCCGAACCAGACAAAGGCCCCCAGAATCGCCGTAAAGAAAAGGAGCACAAAAAATACCGAAAGGAAGCTAAGACGAAAATTGATAGGCTTTTTTTCCGAATGAGGGACCAGTACGATGGTATATTGCCGGGTAAGGGCCCCAAAGAAACCGGTAACGCACCAGGCGATACCTTTCCCTATGGTCAGGAGGAAGGCCTTGACCTGCGCGATAACGCTGTTTTCAAATCTTTTGTACGCATGCACCGCTGCCACCGGATATACCTCTTATCCTTTTATCGGAAGATAGTTTTTTATTATAACCTAAAAACGGCTTGTTTGTCAAATGAATTCTGCGTTTTTTTGATTTTCTTTGCCTCCTGGCTTGTCAGGGAAAGGCATCTTGGTCCATAATGAATCAAATGAAGACCGATATACTCTGGGCGGGCCGCCTGGCCGAAAAGCCTGAAGCCGAAGCCTTTGCTTTCCAGTCTTCCATCACCGTGGACCGACGGCTGGCAGCGGACGATATTACCGGGAGCCGGGCCCATACGGCCATGCTGGGGAAGCAGGGTATTATCCCGGCGGAAACTGCGGCGGCCCTGGACCGGGAGCTGGCCAATCTGGCCGAAGAGTTGGCTACAGGGAAGCTCACCATAGATGATTCCGCCGAAGATATCCACTCCTTTATCGAAGGGGAACTGACCCGCCGTTTAGGTGATGCCGGGCGCATGGTCCATGCGGGCCGCAGCCGGAATGACCAGGTGGTAGTGGACCTCAGGATATATCTCAAGCGGGCCGTGCCGGAGCTCTGCGGGGAACTGCGGGCCACGGCGGCAGTCCTGCTGGACCGGGCGGAAGAGCATGCCGCCAGCGTCATGCCCGGCTACACCCACCTACAGCGGGCCCAGCCGGTGAGCCTGGGCCACTGGCTCTGCGCCTGGTGTGCCGCTCTGGAACGGGACCTGGGCCGCTTTACCGGCGCCCTGGAACGTCTGGACGAGTGTCCCCTGGGATCCGGCGCCCTGGCAGGATCGGGGCTGCCTCTTGACCGGGAGGCCACCGCGAAGATCCTGGGTTTCCGCAGGCCAAGCCTCAACTCCATGGACGCCGTGGCGGACCGGGATTTCGCCCTGGAACTCGCCTCAGCCTGCGCCATCCTTATGACGCATCTCTCGCGGTTTTGCGAGGACGCCGTGCTCTGGGCCAGCGAGGAATTCGGTTTTATGAGCCTGGCGGAAAAGTGGAGTACCGGCTCATCCATCATGCCCCAGAAAAAGAACCCCGATTTCGCCGAGCTTATCCGGGGCAAGTCTGGCCGGGTAACGGGGAACCTGATGGCGCTGCTTACCCTGCTCAAGGGCCTGCCCTACGCCTACGATAAGGACCTTCAGGAAGACAAGGAAGCCCTCTTTGACAGCCTGGACACGGCCCGGCTCTGCCTGCGCATGTTCCGGGGCATGATGGCTGGTGCGGTCTTCAACACGGCCCGTATGGAGGCGGCCTGCCTGGGGGGCTTCCTGGAGGCCACCGACGCGGCGGAATACCTGGTCCGCAAGGGTCTGCCCTTCCGGCGGGCCCACGAGGCGGCGGCTATGGCGGTACGGGACTGTATCGCCGCAGGCCGCCGGACTATTGCCGAGAGCCCCCTTCCGGAGCTCAAGAAGCGGTCGGCACTCTTTGAGGATGATGTCTACGCGGCACTGAGCCCCGCAGCCTGCGTGGCCGCCCGGAAGCTTCCCGGCGGCCCGGCCCCGGAGGAAGTCCGGCGGCAGATTGGGGTATTACGAATGAAACTCAGAGGATGAGCATGGAGGAACCTATGGAAAAGTTGAATTTCGCGATTCTCGGGGCGGGGGCCATCGCCAAGTCCATGGCCAAGGCGGTGAACGGTATCCGTGAGGAGCTAACGCCCTATGCCGTGGCGTCCCAGAGCAGCGTGAAGGCGGCGGAGGCCCTTTGCCGGGAGTATGGGTTCCAGACCGCCTACGATTCCTACGAGAAGCTGCTGGCGGATCCCCAGGTGGACCTGGTCTATGTGGCCACGGTTACGGGCCTCCACTACGAGCACGCCAAAAGATGCCTGGAGCACGGCAAGCATGTACTCTGCGAAAAGTCCTTCACCCTGAACGCCCGGGAGGCGGAAGAACTTATAGCGCTGGCCCAATCCAGGGGGCTTTTCCTGGGGGAGGCTATGTGGACCCGCTTTGAGCCCTGGGTCGAACCGGCCCGGAGGCTGGTTGCCGAAGGGGCCATTGGGGAGGTACTGGGGGTTGAAGCGGCCTTCTGCATGTCCGAGCCTGCGGATAAGGGGAGCCGTCTCCTGGATCCGGCCATCGGCGGCGGCGCCCTGCTGGACCTGGGGGTTTATCCCTTGACCTTTGCCAGCCTCTTTTTGGGCAAGGATATTCAGGACATCAAGACTACCGGGAAACTGGAAAACGGCGTAGATGTGGACGATTATATAGAGCTTCACTTTGCGGGGGGCGCCAGGGCGGAACTGTGGGCAGGTCTTAAGGGAGCCAGGCCTCCCCATGCCGAGGTAAAGGGCAGCAGGGGCCGGCTCCTGGTAGAGGGGTTTTGGTTTGCCCAATCCTTTACCGTGGAAAACGAAGCAGGGTCCCGAAAGTACGACTATCCCTTTGAGGTGAACGGCTACGAATACGAGGTCAGGAGCGCCCTCAAAGCCATCGCTGCGGGGAAGCGCTACAGCGACGAGATGCCCTGGGACGAAACCCTGCGGATCATGCGGCTCATGGACAGCCTCCGGGCGAAGTGGGGTCTGGTGTATCCCCACGAGAAGGGGACAAAAAAGCTGAATGTAGGCATCTTGTTTGGGGGGAAATCCGCAGAGCACGAGGTTTCCCTGCAATCGGCCAAGAATGTCTACGACGCCATTAACCGGGATGCATACAATCCCATCCTGATCGGCATCGACAAATCGGGCCGCTGGATTCTGAACGATGCGGAGCGTTTTCTCCTTAATGCCGATGACCCGGTCCGCATCAGGCTGAACGATGCGGGGGAACCCGTGGCCCTGGTCCCCGAAAGCGGCGGCGCCCTGTCCCGGCTGGCCAGCAGTACCGGGCCGGCCGGTGAAGCGGGCGGCGGCCTTGCGGGATTATCCCTGGACCTGGTCTTCCCCATCCTCCACGGGCCCTTCGGCGAGGATGGTACAGTCCAGGGCCTCCTCAAGTTGGCGGACGTCCCCTTTGTGGGCTCTGGGGTGCTGGGTTCCGCCGTGGGCATGGATAAGGATGTCATGAAGCGGCTCCTCCGGGAAGGCGGCATCCCTATCGGCAAATTTATCGCCCTCTGGTCCCATGAACCGGTTCCTCCCTTTGCCGAGGCCGCCCGAACCCTGGGCTGCCCTATGTTCGTCAAGCCCGCCAACATGGGCTCCTCCGTGGGGGTGGCCAAGATCCATAACGAAGCCGAATACACTGCCAGGATACCGGCGGCCTTTGAGTACGACCGTAAGATCATCCTGGAGGAATTTATCGAAGGCCGGGAGATCGAGTGCGCGGTCCTGGGGAACGGCGGCGGTTTGGCCGGCGAACCCATCGCGTCAATCCCCGGCGAGGTAATCCCCCGCCGCGAATTCTACTCCTACGAGGCCAAGTACACCGATGAAAACGGAGCGGCCCTGGAAATCCCCGCCAAACTGGACGCCGCTACGGTGAAACGGGTGCAGGACCTGGCCCTTAAGACCTTTAAGATCCTGAACTGCGAGGGCCTGGGACGGGTGGACTGCTTCCTCAAGAAGGACGGCGCCGTATTGATCAACGAAATCAACACCATGCCGGGCTTTACCCGGATCAGCATGTATTCCAAGCTCTGGGAAGCCAGCGGCATCCCTTACCCGGAACTCATCGACCGGCTGATCGGCCTGGCCTTTCAGCGCTACGAAGCGGAGCGGCGGCTAAAAACAAGCTATGCCGGTTAAGGTTGAGCCTCGGGTTTGAGGCCCGGCAGGTGGTCCCAGGCCGGAGGGAGCCTGACGGGGATACCCTGGGCGTTTACGCAGGCCCAGGTAACCCTGGCGCTGACTACCGGTTCATCGCCCCGCCATATCTCCTGGGTCATGATCCCGCTGACGGCGCCTTTTTTGACGGGCCAGCTCCGGATGAGGAGATCGTCGTCGGTAACGGCGGGCCGCTTGTACTCAATCGTAATCTGGGCCACATAGATGCCGTAACCGGCCTTTACCAGGCCCTGATAGTCGAAGCCGATGCTCCGCAGAAATTCATAGCGGGCATATTCCAGGTAGTTAAGATAGTTGGCGTTATTCACATGGCCGTTGCTGTCGCATTCATAGGTACGGACCCGTAAGGTACATTCACAAATCATGGCCTTACTATATACAATGGAAATGAATGAGAAAAGGGGGGCTGAATATGCCTGATGAGCGGATTTTTCACTATTGCCCGGCTTGCGGGTCCGAAAGGATTGAGTTGCGCGGCGGCAAGCGGTTTAGCTGCCCGGCCTGCGGTTTTATCTACTACCACAACACGGCGGCCGCCACGGCGCTGATCCTTAAGACCCGCGCCGGGATACTCTTCCTGGTCCGGGGCCAGGAGCCGGAGCGGGGCAAACTCGCCCTTCCCGGCGGCTTCGTGGACCCCGCCGAGGGGGCCATCGAAGGTATGCGCCGGGAGTGCCGGGAGGAAATCGGCTGGGACCCCGGCCCGGGCTGCCGTTTCGCCGCTTCCTATCCCAATAGCTACCGCTACAAGGGCGTCCTCTACAACACCTGCGACCTGTTTTTCGCCGCCGAGGCCCCGGGCCTGAGCATCGCGGACCTGCGCTCCCCCAGCGGGGGCTCCCCCGGCGGGGAAATTCTGGGGCTCCGCTTTATCAGGCCCGAAGATCTTGACCTGAAGAGCCTCGCCTTTGAGTCCGCCCGGCAGGCTTTACGGCAAGAGTTCCCCGCTTTTTTCGGCCCCTGAGTCTCTTTTTTCCCAGATTGTAATGTTTTTTGACGTTTTTTCGACATTTTCCCGCAAAGCGCTTGACATTATTATCAGGAAGGTCTATACTTACGCCATGCTAACGGCACGAAGATTTGAACAAAGCAGTGTAATCCCGGCCCCACAGGGCCCGGCCCCGATGGGGGCTGCCAGAATCTCCC
>JAITON010000227.1 GCA_031289935.1 Treponema sp. | reverse complement strand
TACTGGGTGGGCAACAACCCTGATCTTGCCGCGAAGATCCCCAACACGCGCGGCATCCGAAACGATGTTGTCGCGGCATTGCGGAAAATCCGCATACCAAACCTCCGCTGGCCGGGCGGCTGTTTCGCGGACGAGTACCACTGGCGGGACGGTATCGGCCCCCGGGAAGCGCGGCCCCAGATGGTCAACACCCACTGGGGCGGCGTTACCGAGGACAACAGTTTTGGTACCCATGAGTTTCTTGATTTATGTGAACAATTGCATTGCGAGCCTTACATCTGCGGCAATGTGGGGAGCGGTACGGTACAGGAATTGTCGCAATGGGTTGAGTACGCTAACTTCAACGGGATAAGCCCCACGGCTGAACTCCGCCGTAAAAACGGCAGGGACAAACCCTGGGATGTACGTTATTGGGGTATCGGCAACGAAAGCTGGGGCTGCGGCGGCAACATGAGCGCGGCTTTCTACGCCGGCAATTACCGCCGTTACGCTACCTACGCCCGCAATTACAACGGGCCCTTGTATAAAATAGCCTGCGGCCCCAGCAACGCCGACTATGACTGGACCCGGACGCTGATGGAAAAGGCAGGGAAACAGATGCAGGGTCTCTCCCTCCACTACTACACGGTACCGGGCGAATGGGAAAGCAAGGGTAGAGCGACGGAGTTTAACGAAGCTGTCTGGAAAAGCACGATGCGTAAGGCGTATTTTGCCGATATGCTCATCAACAAGCACAGCGCCATCATGGATGAATTCGACCCGGCGCGGAAGACCGGCCTGGTAATGGACGAATGGGGCGCCTGGTACGATGTGGAACCCGGGACTAACCCAGGCTTCCTCTACCAGCAGAATACCTTACGCGATGCCCTGGTGGCGGCCATCCACTTTAATATCTTCAATAACCACGCCGAAAGGCTCCACATGGCGAACATCGCACAGACCATCAATGTACTGCAATCTGTCATCCTTACAGACGGTCCAGCCATGGTACTTACACCGACCTATCACGTTTTCGACATGTATCAGGTCCACCAGGACGCACTGTTGCTGCCGCTGCATGTTGAAAGCGATGAAGCGGCAAACGGCCTCCCCGCTATCAGCGCCAGCGCCTCGGAGGACGGTGCAGGGAGTATCCACATTTCCCTTGCCAACGCCGACCCGGCGAAGGAGCAAGCGGTGAGCCTGGAGCTGCGAGGCTTCAGCTTGAGCGCGTCGGCAAAGATTTCAGGCAGCAGTATTACGGCAGACACTATGCAGGCTCACAATACCTTTGAAAAACCCGGCGCCGTGGCGCTAAAACTGTTCAATGGAGCTACGGTCTCTGGGGGGAAACTGGTACTGACCCTGCCGCCTATGTCGGTAGTAACGGTGGAACTTGCATGAACATAGGGTGCCTACTCCATCAACACCGAGGCGCTGATCTTCCGGGCGGCTTCTTCGTCGACCAGTCTGGCGATGATGGCGGTGGCGAAAAGCCCCGCCGTGCCGGCTCCCCGGCTGGTGATGATGTTACCGTCGGTAACGACCCTGATATCGGTCCAGCCCGCTTTTAGGGCGGGGGCTGCGGCAAAGGCCCGGTCTTCCATGCCGGGGTAGCAGGTCCAACGGCGGCCGTCCAGGAGGCCCCAGGGGGCCAGCGCCACTGCCGGAGACGCGCAGATGGCCGCTACGAGCTTGCCCGCCGCCGCCGTGTCCCGCAATATCTGCCCCGCCGGGGCCGATGCCGCCAGGTTGCTGGCCCCGGGCATGCCGCCGGGGAGTACCACCGCGTCCCAGCCGCCTGATCCCAGGCCGCTCAATAGGGCGTCCGCCGTGACGGTGATACCGTGGGAACCCCGCACGGCCAGGCTCCCGGCGACCGTGGCCACGGTTACCGCTACCCCCGCCCGTCTGAGGTAGTCGATGGGGGTCACGGCCTCCACCTCTTCGAATCCATCCGCCAATAAGACGAGCGCTTTCTTTGCCATAGGTATCTCCTCAAATCAAAGTATAGCATATATGAAAAAAAGGCCGTCCCAAGAATTCCTGGAACGGCTTTAGGTAAACACTGATTTATGCAACCGGGCATAAATCAGCGCTACTTTAATAGTCCGGCCGGCCCCGCCGGGACTTTTTCATCAGTTTCCGCCGGAAGGCTTTCTTTTTCCGGTTAAGGATGGTTGAAGGCTTCTCGAAATATTCCCGCTTCTTGTATTCCCGAATGATCCCTTCTTTTTCGACCATCCGCTTAAAACGTTTGATGGCTTTTTCCAGAATCTCGTTGTCATCGACAATAATATGCGCCAAAAAAATCACCTCCTTTCCCGCCGGTCAAACTAGTCTCAATCTAAACTCTTTCTTAGTATACGGAAAATCGCCGTTTTGTCAAGTACCGGTCGCTGGGTAAAGGCATCGGGATCGGCGTTTTCCCCGGACACCCGGATCTCCCAGTGCAGATGAGGCCCTGTGGCCAGTCCCGTAGCCCCCGATAGCCCCAGAAGCTCCCCAGCCTCTACCATGGCCCCTTCTTGAGCGGCGATGGAATCCATGTGATAATAAATGGAATAGACTCCCGGCAGATGCTCAATCACCACTGAATTCCCCGTGGAAATGCGGAACTGGGCCAGGACCACTTTTCCCGCCGCCGAGGAGCGCACCTCGGTGCCTGTAGGAACCCCGTAGTCGACCCCTGCGTGGATTGAGGTGGCCGAGCCGCCCGTGGAATAGCGGTACACCCGGCGGTCTCCGTAGAAGCTCGTCCGCCGGGTGGCCGCCACCGGGGGAAGCCATGCCTCCCAGGTATAGACCTCGGCCCCGGTGGTGTAGAGGATCGCCGTGAGCTGTTCCGATTCTGCGGTCTTCTGGGGGTCCGGTACGGTGCGAATCTCCGTGTTCCGCTGGTCCAGATAGATCTCCTCGGCCACAAAGCTCCTTTCCCCAATCATGATGCTGATGTCCCCAAGCCCCTCAACGGCTGGCTCCACCCGGATCGTGGCAGGTCCGGTCATGGCCGTGGAGGGAACCGCCAGAACCGCCGCCAAGGCCCTGAACTCCGCACCAGCCTCGTTGCCCAGGCTGAAGAAGGCCGCCCTGGACAGGACCCGTCCCCGGCTGTCCAGGAGGGCCGCACGGTAGCCTCCCGGGTCCATATCCAGAGGCAGGGCCAGTCCCACCGCCACCGGCTCCCCGGGCTGCGGTTCCAGGGGAAGGGCCCCCGAGCACGGGAGATTCTGGGCCAGGTCTGTCCCATAACCCGGCGCCTCCCGGCCGGCTTTTTGGGGCCAAGATAACGGGGCCGCCTCCTGCCTGGCGCTGGTATCCACCGCTGTTCCTGTGGCCGCTCCCCTGCCCACGGCTAGCCCCCGGGCAGCCAAGGCCAGACAGCCCCCCAGGACTGCCGCCGCCAACAGCCCCAGGCACCAGCTTAGTAGGTCTTTCCCTTTCACCTATCCCTCCGAGCGGCGCAGATCCGTCACCACCATTTGCGGCTTCTCCTGGCCGTTGAAGTAGTCCCGGCCCAGGGTAAAGACCAGGTCCACCAGGTCTCCCTGGTCAAAGTCCCGGCCCGCTTTCTCAGCGGCCCGCCAGTAGATCGCCGGCCATTGGTACTTTCCCGTGTCCAGGCTCAGTTTGACGTGCCGTACCTGGCCCTTGCCCATAAAGTTCAGGTCCGCCACCCGGAGTCCCCGGGCCAGGAAGACCAAGGGCGGGTTCCCCTCGCCGTAGGGCTCGAAGCGGTCCAGGAGCTTGAGGATATCCGGGCCGAGATAGGCCGTAGGAAGCTCCGCATCTACCGTGACGGTCTCCTCGGCGTCTTCGGCAGCCAACTCAATGGTGGCCGCAGCCCCCCTGAGCCGTTCCAGGAAGGCCGGCCAGTTGGACCTTTCCATGCTAAAGCCCGCCGCAAAGTCGTGGCCCCCCCGGTCCAGGAAGAGGTCCGCGCAAAAGTCCAGGAGGGCCGTGAGATCATAGCCCCGGGCCGAGCGCAGAGAACCTGTACAGGTATGCTCCCCAAAGCTCACCACCAGAGCAGGTACCTTGAAGCGCTGTACGAGCCGGTTGGCCATAATACCCGTGAGCCCCCGCCTGATATCCGTGGCAGCCACCACGAGCTTACCGCCGTAGTCATCCAGGCTCTTCCGGGCCGGCTCTTCGATCCGGTCCCAGGTATCGTCCCCCAGACGCTTCCGCTCCTCGTTCAGGCTGATGATCTCCCCTGCGAGTTTGTCCCGTTCCTCCGCATCCTTGGAAAGAAACAGGGAAGCCGCCTTTTCGGGGCTCCCCATGCGGCCTGCGGCGTTCAGGGCCGGGCAAATTTGCCAAGTAAAGTCCCGGGTCCCCAGGGGCCGGCCCGAAAGTTTCAGCCTGAAGATCAGGTCCGAGATTCCCGGCCTGGGCTTTTCCCCTATACCGGCCATACCGGAACGTACGATGATACGGTTCTCGTCCCGCAGGGGCATCATGTCCGCCAGGGTCCCCAGGCTCGCCAGTTGGAGGTCCTCAAGGTCATCATCTCCAAAGAGATGTTCCCGTTTCTGAATAAAGGCCCGGAAGAGACTCACAAACACATCCAGCTCCCCGGGAGCCTCCCCGGCGTAGCGGGCCAGCTTGGACTTCTCCCGGAGCCGGAGGAGGCTCATGCCCGCAACGGACTTGATCTCCTTGCCGATCTCGGCGGAGAGGTCCATCATCATGATTTCCACTCCCCGGCCAAAGATACCGGCCAGGGTTTTCTTTTGCAGGGAAGCGTCCCAGGCAAAGATCTCGTGGCCCTGGAGGAATTTCGGGAGCCGGGTCTCGTCGATCTTGACCATGCCCGGTACCACCGTCTCGGTGATGCGTCCCAATTCGGCCAGGTTCCGCAGCTTTACCGCCTCGATGATATACGCCTCGTTTACCGGCCGGGTATTGACGAGGCAGATCGTGTGGCCGTAGAGTCCGCTCTTCGCGGCGAAGCGCAGGGCCGAGGCCAGCTTGTAGGCCACACCGCAGCCCGCCAGGTCCCGAAACCCGTAGCGGGAGCCTTCCAGCTTGGGGTTCACGATGGCCAGGGCCTCCTCCGGCAGGGGATCCTGGGGGTTATGATGGTCCGTGATAATCACATCTATGCCCAGCTCTTTGGCGCGGATAACCTCCGCGTTATTGGAAATGCCGCAGTCCACCGTGATGATGAGGGTCCCGCTATCGGCGGCAAAATCCTCCACCGCCTTTATGGAAAGCCCGTAAGCATCGTCCCCCTCGGGAAGCCGCCAGCGTACGTCCAAGCCCAGCTTGGTCAGGCAGCCTGTCAGCAGGGCCGTGGCGCTGATACCGTCCACGTCCCGGTCCCCGAATACCAGGACCCGTTCCTCTTCCTCCTTGGCCGCCAGGATACGGTCCACCGCATCCTCCATGCCCGGTAAATCAAAGGGATTTCTGAGCCGCCCGGGATCGTCTTCCAGGAAAAAGAGGGCCTCCCCGCCGGTAATAATATCCCGCCGGGCCAGTATGGATGCGGTAAGGAGGTCGCAGCCGTACTTTGCGGCTATACTCTTAACCAAATCCCCGGGAATGTCTTTTTTGTCCCATATCATATTAGCTTACGTCCTTCCATATTAGTGTAGATAATTGCGGCGGAGGGCTTTCGGCGTATTCCACAGCAGCCTCCAGGCGGGGGAGGGCGGCCTCGAGTCCTGCCCGGTCCCCGGCCCAGACCCGCATGATGGGCTCCCCCTTCTCGACCGCCGCCCCCCGCTTCCTGAGGAGTTGCAGCCCTGCCGTGGGAGAAACCCGGTCTTCTGTACGGTTACGGCCCACCCCCAGGCCGGCCGCCGCCAGACCCAGTTCACCGGCATCAATCCGCCGGACAAACCCCCGCCTTCCGGCCCGGACCTCGGCCTGTATAGCGGAGCGGTACTTGCCCCGTAGTTCCAGCAATTGCACCGGGTCGCCGCCCTGGCTCTTTACATTGGCCAGGAAACGCCGCCGGGGCTCGCCGCCAGCCAGGCAGTCCCGGCAGAGATCCTTCCCGGTAGCGGCATCAGAGGCAAGCCCCCCCAGGACCGCCATACGGGCCCCGAGCTCCAGAATAAGCTCCATGAGATCCTCCGGGCCCCGGCCTTCCAGACAGTCAAGGCTCTCTTCCACCTCAAGGAAGTTCCCTACCATATTCCCCAGAGGCTCGTCCATGTCTGTGATGAGCGCAGAGACCCGGAGTCCCAGGACCCGGCCCGTGTCCACCAGAGCCCGGGCCAGGGCTTCTGCCGGAGACTTCCCCTTCATAAAGGCTCCGGAACCAAATTTAACATCCATAACCAAAGCCCGGGCCCCCTCGGCGGCCTTCTTGGACAGGATACTTGCGGTGATCAGGGGAATCGACTCCACCGTAGCCGTAACGTCCCGCAAGGCGTAGAGGAGCCGGTCGGCGGGAACCAGAGCCGCAGTCTGGCCGGCGATGGCAAAGCCATCGGCCAGGAGCAGCCTTCGAAAAGTTTTCTCGTCCAGGTCCGTCCTGTAGCCGGGGATAGATTCCAGCTTATCCAGGGTACCCCCGGTGTGGCCCAGGGCCCGGCCCGCCATCATGGGGTCGGTAATCCCCAGGGCGGCCGCCAGAGGGGCCAGTACCAGGCTCGTCTTATCTCCTACGCCCCCTGTGGAATGTTTATCCACTAAGGGCCCGGGAATACCCGAAAGATCCATGACCCGGCCTGAACGGAGCATCACTTCGGTCAGGGCAGCGGTCTCCTGGGGGCTCATACCCCGGAAGAAGACCGCCATAGCCCAGGCCGATATCTGGTAATCGGGGATCTCCCCCTGCACGTAGCCCGCCAGGAGGTATTCGAGCTCTTTCCGGGAAAGCTCCCCGCCCTCCCGCTTCTTGGTGATGATGTCTACTGCCCGCATCGGCTCTTCCTTATAAAAATCAACATACCCGCCGCTTGCGATGGAAAGGTTTCGGGAATAGCGGCTGAACGGAATCGAACCGTCGTCTCCAGCTTGGAAG
>JAITON010000169.1 GCA_031289935.1 Treponema sp. | reverse complement strand
CTTAGAGAGTGGAAGCCGGCTCTCTGAAAGCCGATGTCGAAGCAAATAACTTCGCCCGTATGTTTTTGCTTAAAAATTGTGGGCAAGTTTAGATAATCGGGATGGATTGACACTCCGGGGTCTCTAGGAATATAATGAAAGTAGTTTTTACGGGCAATAGCGCAGCTGGTAGCGCGCTTGGTTCGGGACCAAGAGGTCGGCGGTTCAAATCCGCCTTGCCCGAGAAGAAAAAGCAGATTTGAACCGAAGCGTTGGCCAATCTTCAGGCCTGCAAATCAAGAGGCTGTCCAAGAAATTCTCGGACAGCCTCTTTTCGTAACGGGAGCGACGGGGCTCGAACCCGCGATCTCCGGCTTGACAGGCCAGCGCGATAAACCAGCTTCGCTACGCCCCCATGTTTTATAGCATAGCAAAACCCGCAAAAACTGTCAATGGGCCCGGAAAAAACTGATGTTTTTTACCGGTGGACCTCAGGGGATGCTCTGGGCTACTATTGACGGTGTACATACCCAGTACGGGACTTACATACTTATGGAGCGTTCTGCCGGGAATATCAAAAGGGGGCAAAAGTCTCTGGCACCGCTGTCCAGTGCGAAGGAGTAGTTATGGCACAGAGCGATTGGCTCCCCCGCAGAGAGCAGGATTTAGTCGATTTGACGGAGAAATCGGCACAGTGGCTGGGTGATACGGCCAGGCAGACTGCTTTCGGCTGGACCACGGCGGCCTGCACGAATGAGCAACTATCCAAGGAGACACTCCGGGCTGATATACGGAGGCGGATCTCGGCCCTGGCTCCGGAGGAGCTTACCCTCCGGGGCGGACGGACGGCGGTCCGCCTCTCTGCCCAGGATATTTGGCGGGCCTACCCGGTCCTGCTGATTTTCATCTCCACTTCCTGGGAGATTGACACAGGCCCCCTTTTGGAGGCAGCCCTGGCCGGGGGCAAAACCGTGTTCGCCCCCCGGATTGAGGCCGGGAACAGGCTCGGGTTTTACCGAGTCGGGAGTGTTGACGGGCCCTGGCGCTGCGGCCCCTTTGGTATCCGTGAACCGGGAGCTACCGCAGGCCGGGATAGCGGGCCGGGGGAGCGCTTTGTTCCGGGGGACGATCCCTGGCTGGTACTGCTCCCGGGTCTGGCCTTTGACCGCGCCGGTAATCGTCTGGGTCATGGTGGGGGCTTCTACGACCGTTTCCTGGACGAAACGGGCCGGGACTGTCCCCGGCGTTTCTGCGTTGGCTTCTGCGCGGACTTTCAGGTACTGCCAGCCATCCCGGCAGATCCCTGGGACCGTCCCGTCGATGCGGTCTGCACCGAGGAAGATTTTTTCTCGGTTACATGCCCATATCCCGAAAGGGGGGTGCCCGGGAGAGGACCTCGGCCACACAGTGGTGTTCCGGCAGGAGGAGCCCCGGATCGGCCTCCAGCATAGCGAAGGCATCGGAGCGGGCCCGGGCAAGGGCCTCGGCGTCCCGAACAGGATCGGCCAGCCCCAGACTAAGGTAACCGGACTGCTCAATGCCGGCGATCTGGCCGGGGCCTCGGAATTTGAGGTCCTTTTCGGCGATGAGAAAGCCGTCGGTACTTTCCTTCATCACCATAAGCCGTTGGCCCATCCGGGTCCGCTCGGCTTCGCTCAAGTCCTCGGGTCTGATGCCTGGGGCTGCTTCATCAAGCTGATCCGAGTAGACGAGGAAGCAATAGGACTGATCGCTGCCCCGGCCGACTCGTCCCCGGAGCTGGTGCAGTGCGGAGAGGCCGAACCGTTCTGCGTGCTCGATAACCATGCAGGTAGCGTTAGGCACGTCCACCCCGACTTCCACCACACTGGTGGCCACGAGAATCTTGAGCTCCCCCATGCGGAAGGCCTCCATGGTGATGCGTTTTTTCTCCTCATCAAGCCGGGAATGGATCAGCGCCGTAGGGTACTGCGGAAAGACCTGCTTCGACAGCCGTTCCGCCATGGTTTCGGCATCCTTGAGGGAGCCCCGATCAGCGGCTTCAATCAGGGGATAGACGAAGTAGGCCTGGCACCCTGCTGCCAGTTCCCGGCGGACAAAGTCGTAAACCCGGGCCTCGTGGGAAATACTGGCCAAGTGAGTTTTGATGGGTTTTCTCCCCGGGGGCATGTCCCGGATTTCCGACAGGTCCAGGTCCCCAAAGACCGTGAAGGCCAGGGTCCGGGGGATGGGGGTGGCGCTCATCATAAGGAGGCCGGGGCGATCCCCTTTGGCCATGATGGCCTGGCGCTGGGTAACGCCGAAACGGTGCTGCTCGTCAATCACCACCAGGCGAAGGTTTCGGTAACATAGGTCCCGGGAAAAGAGCGCGTGGGTACCCACTACGATATCAATCTCCCCGGCAGCCAGGGCCTGGAGAAGCTGGTTCCGGCCTGCGGCCTTGACGTTCCCTGTAAGAAAGGCGATGCGGACCCCTAGGGGCTCCAGGAGCCGGGCGGCGTTTTCGGCGTGCTGCCGGGCCAGTAGTTCCGTAGGAGCCATGATCGCCGCCTGTCCGGTTGTCTGTCCACCGCCCGAATCGACCGCTCCAAGGGCCGCTATAAAAGAAACGAGGGTTTTTCCCGAACCCACGTCCCCCTGGAGGAGCCGGGCCATGGGATAGGGGCCGCTTATGTCCCGGTTGATGTCCGCCACCGCAGCCACCTGGCCCGCAGTCAGCTTGAAGGGGAGCCGTTCCAGAAGCCGGCTCTGGAGGGGCGAGAGGGGGGGCGCTTCTCTGCGGGAGAGGCCGGGGGAACCGGGCTGGGGCTCCCGTTTCCGTTCCAGGGCCCGCTTCCCCACCATCACCTCAAGGTAGAAGAGTTCCTCGTAGATCAGACTGCGCCGGGCCAGATCTTTTTCCTCCATAGATTGAGGAAAGTGGATTGCCCGGATCGCCTGGGCCTTGGGGAGGAGCCCTTCCTGTTTGATGATTGAGCCTGGGATCTCGTCCTCTAGGGGGCCGGCGTATTGGTCCAGGGCCTGGCGGATGAATCTACGGAAGAGATCCTGGCTCAGGCCATCGCTCAGGGGATAGACTGGTATAATCGCCCCGAAGTTGCTTTTCCGAGTATCGCCCAATTCCAGGGCCTCGTACTCAAAGCTCCCGGCCTGGATTTCACCCCGTTTATAGGTAAAACTACCCCAGATTCGGAACCTCCCCCCCACGGGAAGCTCCTTCCCTAAATAGGATCCCTTATAGCAGACCAGGGTGGCCCGGGCGGTTTCGTCCTCAACAAAAACATGCAGGATCTTCTTGGAACCCCACCAGGACCAATCGTGGGCCAGGATCCGGACCACGGTACAGACCTGGGCAACCTGAAAATTCCGGAGGGGAACTTCTATGCAACGGTCCTCCCAGTCCCGGGGGTAATGCCTGAGCAGAGAAGCTAGGTCGATAATGCCGAAGAGGGCCAGCCGGTGGAGCTTATCCGCAGTGGTTCTGACCCCTTTGAGATGGTCCAGACCGGTATTGAGTTCCCGGAGAAACATCGCCAGGGATCGCTCCGGGGCCTCTAGAAGGGTAGCCGCGCCAGGAGGCCGATCCCCCAGTTGGCGAGTATCCCGGTAAGGATCCGCAGTACGAGCAGACCCCCGGTGGAGGTCAGGAGAGCCGTACCGTAGCGTGCGGGCTGGCCCCGAAAGATGATCCGGGCGATCTTGTTCAGAATAGGCTGAGAGAGCCGGTCAACGATACGCCAGAAGGAGCTAAAGGTGTTCCGGTTGGTCAGGTAGGCTATGAGCCTGAGGGCCAGCACGATGAGGGCCAGGGTCATAATAAAGGAGACCGCCGACCAGACAATGGAAGCCGCCAAGGCAAGGATGACCCCGATGGAAACGGTCCCGTAGCGCCCTAGGCTGGTGAATATCTGGTTGACCACCGAAAGAACCCCCAGGGCCGCGATGGGGGAAAGGTCAAAGGCCCCCAGCCTGAGGAAAGAAAAGCGGCGGAACCAATTCAGGTAGGGATCCGTGGCCGAGGTCAAGAACTGGCCGGGCCGCCCAAGTTGGGCGCCTGAGAACCAGGACAGGGCGACCCGGATCAAAACAAGGAGCATATAAAGGCCCGTGGCCCCACTGAGTACGCCTAAAACAATTTGCATCATTCCCTCCCTTATCAATAGAGTTACCAAACAACTCTAATATACTAAAATAACCCTAGGGAAACACTGATTGATGCAACCGGGCATTCGGTATGTATGCCGCAATCCGTGCATTCCTTAGACCGTCCACACTGCGGACACCATTTCGCAGGCACTCAGGGCGGCGATCCGTTCCTGGTCCGCATCGGCGCTAATCCGGGGGGCGGTACGGACCACAGTCTCCCTACCCGATACCGGTATATGTATAAACACCTGGCAGGGGCCGGGGTTATCAATCAGGAAATCCCGCAGGGGATAGAGGTCTTCATCCCGGTCTACCGCAGCCTCTTTAAGCCTGATATGCACTTCCCGAGAGACAGACCGGGGAGCTAGCCCGTTTCCACTATCGGAAACCCTGGCTCTACTCGTAATAGCCGCCGCATCATCATCGGGAACTGCGACCGGTTCCACAAGTTTTCCGGCGCCCGTTGTGCCAGCTACGACCGTTGTGTCAGCCCGCTTTGCTGCGGCCCGCACCAGCTTATTGATGTCCTGGATACTGGAAACCTTGAAACTGGCCTTCCGGTTCCGTTCATTGGGAGCATCCAGGCTGCCCCGCAGGGCGGCCATCTCGTCCACTGCCGCCAGGTCCTTGCAGTTCTTCCAGTCCTTGGCAAAGAACACCAGGTCGATCTCCCCCCGCTCATCCTGCAAGGTCCCAAAGGCCATCTCGTTGCCCTTCTTATCCTGATGGGTCCTGAGGGTCTTGATGAGCCCCGCCAGGGTATAGTTCCCCGGCTTTGTCCCGTCAGGATCGTCCAGGGCCAGGATGGGCGGATCCGTAATATCGGGGTATTTCCAGATGTTCCGGTACTTGTCCCATTTGCGGGACCGGGTCTCCTCTCCGGCCAGAGCCGCATCGGCCTCTTGGGGGCTTAGGACCCCATCGGCTACAAAACTGTACTGGTCCTTGTACTTTTGATATTCAATTTTACCCTTGAGGATGGCCACCTTATCGGCCTCAATCTGGCCCTCGGCGTTTCTCCAGGCGCTGTCGAAAAAGGTTAACTCAATGCTGCCCCGGTAATCCTCCAGGCTGGCAAAGGCCATCTTATTGCCCTTGGAATTAACGATTGTTTTGATGCCCTTGACGATGCCCACCAGGATACAGCTCCCGGGGCTCAGGGTTTCGGGGCGTCCCAGGTTCGCCTTGACGGCCCGCTCCCAGAGCTCCTTATACTCATCCATGGGGTGGCCGGAAAAGTAAAACCCTAAAAGCTCTTTTTCGTAGTTGAGCCGTTCCGTAGGCTCCCATTCATCGGCCTTTTCAAATACAAAGGGGGCGAGCTCCTGTTCCCCCGTGTTCTCAAAAAGGCTGGACTGGCCGAACTGTTTATCCTCCTTGGTCTTTTTGACGTATTCCACAGCCCGTTCCACATTAGCGAACATAAGGGTCCGGCTCATATCGAAGCAGTCAAAGGCCCCCGCCTTGATGAGAAGTTCAATCGCCTTTTTGCTCACGATTTGCTTGTCCAGGGGATTCTCCGCGAGTCCCGAGGGCTTCATGTTGGCCCGTTCCAGGAAGTCCATAAAGCCCGTGAAGACCCCCTCCTCCTGGCGACAGGCGAGGACGCCCTCAATGGGACCGTCGCCCAAGCCCTTGATGCCCAGGAAGCCATAGACGATGCGGCCCTCCACCACGGTGAAGAGTTTATCCGACCGGTTGACATCCGGGGGATCAATGGGAATACCCATCTTCCGGGACTCGTCAATACAGGCAGAGAGCTTGTCCTTGTCGGTACTGTGGATTTCATTTGAAAGATTGGCGGCCATGAATTCCGCCGGGAAATGGGCCTTGAGGTAGGCGGTCTGGTAGGCCACTACCGCATAAGCCGCCGCATGGCTCTTGTTAAAGCCGTAACCCGCAAAGGGGATTAACAGTTCAAAGATACGATCCGCATCCGCTTTCTGATAACCCCGTTCCACAGCCCCGGCGAGGAACCGCTCCTTTTCCTTGACCATTTTTTCCATGTTTTTTTTACCCATGGCCCGGCGTAGTTCATCCGCGTGGCCCAGGGTAAAACCGGCGATGACCCGGGTTACCTGCATAACCTGTTCCTGGTAGATGATGACCCCGTAGGTTTCCTTGAGTATCTCCTCCAGACTGGGGTCTGGGTATTCGATACGCTGGCGGCCATTCTTGGACTCGATAAACTGGGGAATATTGGCCATAGGCCCCGGTCGGTACAGAGCGTTCAGGGCGATGAGGTCCTCAATCTTGCCGGGTTTGGCCTGTTTCAGGATATTCTGCATTCCCTCGGATTCAAACTGGAAGATTTCGAAGCTCTTCCCTTCGCCCAGCATCTTAAAGGTCGCTTCATCGTGCTCGGAAACATGCTCGATGTTAAACTGGGCGTATTCGCTCCCCCGCCGGCGGATCAGCTCCTCGGTGTGCTTGATCACGTCCAGGGTCTTGATTCCCAAAAAGTCCATCTTCACCAGACCGCATTCTTCCAGGTGGCCCATGGTGTACTGGGTGGCAATGCCCCCGGTCTTGGGGTCCCGGTAGAGGGGCACGAAGTTGTCCAAAGCCGATTTGCCGATGACAACTCCTGCGGCGTGGAGGCTGGCATGGCGGTTGAGGCCCTCAAGCTTCCGGGCTAGGCTAAAGAGCTCGGTATAGCGGGGGTCCGCCTCAAATTCCCCCAGCCGGGGTTCCGCTTTGAATGCACTCCCCAAGCTTACCCCCGGACCGCCGGGGATGAGCTTGCTGATCATTTCCGATTCGGGGATACTGATGCCCAGGGTCCGGGCCACATCCCTGATCACCTGCTTGGCCCCCAGGGTACCGAAGGTGATGATCTGCCCCACGTTTTCCCGGCCGTATTTTTCGGTAACGTATTCGATCACATCTTTGCGGCCCTCGTTGGCGAAGTCCACGTCAAAGTCGGGCATGGAAATCCGCTCCGGGTTGAGAAAGCGTTCGAAAAGCAGGTTGTACTTGAGGGGGTCCATGTTGGTGATCCTCAAGGCATAGGCCACGATAGACCCCGCGCCAGAGCCCCGCCCCGGTCCCACGGAAATGTCCCGCTCCTTGGCCCAGTTGATAAAGTCCGCCACAATGAGGAAGTACCCGGTAAAGCCCATCTGAATGATCACATCAAGTTCGTATTCCATGCGCTTTTGAATTTCTTCCCAAGCGTTATCCCCCGCTGACGAGGCCGCCTTCTCCTTGTGATAGCGCTTTGCCAAACCTTCCACGGCCAGGTGCCGGAGGTAATCATCGGCAGTCGCGAAACCTAACGGAATCTCGAATTCCGGCAGCAACTGACACAGGTCCTTGGTCTTGACCTTGGGCACATCGGTCTTACAGCGCTCGGCGATCCTGACCGTGTTGGCAATCGCCTCGGGATATTTGGGGAACAGGGCCGCCATCTCATCACCGGTCTTAAAGTAGAACTGGTCCCCGTAGTATTTCTTCCGTTTCTCCTCAGTCCGCAGCTTCCCCGTGCCGATGCAGAGGAGCGCGTCATGGGCCACCGCGTCCTCCCGGGCGAGGTAGTGCACATCGTTGGTGGCTACCAGGGGGATACCAGTCTTCCGGGCGATCTCCACGAGAGCCTCGTTAATCTGAACTTGGGAGAGATTCGTGTTCCGCAGCACCTCTGCGGGGATGCCGTGGTCCTGGATCTCCAGGTAAAAGTTGGGCTCTCCCGTTTCATCCCGGCCGAAAAGATCCCGGTACTCCACCGCCTTGGCCTCGGCCTCGGCATTTTTCCCCGCCTGAATCAGCTTGGGAATCTCCCCGGACACACAGGCCGAAAGGCAGATCAGCCCCTCGTGATACCTGGCCAGGAGTTCCCCGTCGATCCGGGGCCGGTAATAGAAACCCTCGGTATAGGCGAAGGAGCAGAGCTTGACCAGATTGAGGTAGCCCTGCCGGTTCTTTGCCAGGAGGACGAGGTGATAATACTTGTTCTCGTTTTCGGTCCCCCTTTTCTCGAACCGGGAGCCCGGTGACACATAAGCCTCGCAACCGATGATGGGCTGGATGGGATTTTTCCGTTTTACATGTTCCTCTTTTCCACCGATGGTTTTGATGGTTTCTTCGCAGGCCGCCAGGAGCTCCATAGCCCCGAACATATTGCCGTGGTCCGTCAGGGCCAGGTGTTTCATTCCCAGAGCTTCCGCCCTGTCCGCCAGGTGCATCACCGAGACCGCAGCGTCCTGGAGGGAAAAATCGGAGTGGACATGGAGGTGGACGAAACCAGTCATGACTTATTGTACCCCGGCTCCCCGGCTTTGCGCAAGGCTTCAGCTCTGAGTAGAACAAACCTTCTGAACAGAATTGAACAGAATAAATGAGGAAAAAAGCGTCCTTGGGTCCGTTTTAGTTCTCTTTGGGATATTTCCAAAAAAAAATTAAAAAGTTCTGAAAAAAAAACTTGATGGGGCCGCCAGGGATTGGTTATATTTATTAGTGTAAACTGGTCGAAGCACCTGAGGGAGGGCTTGGCCAAGTTGCAACATATTCTATTTGGAGGTTGTACAATGAAACGGACGCGCTTAAAGGCCTTGTCTTGCGTTTTTGCGGTTATGGTCATTGTATCGCTTGCAGGCCTGCTGACCGCATGCCCTGTGGAGAATCCGCCTCGTTTGTTCGAAATACGGTGTTTGTCGAATGATGACGATAGTGCTGTAATACCGGGGCTGAAGTTTATATTTTACGAAGGCCCCGCAGGTTGGTCTGTCATTAAGTCAGATCTATTGGGTGTCAGTGAGGGCAATTACCGTCTGGTGG
>JAITON010000166.1 GCA_031289935.1 Treponema sp. | reverse complement strand
TACTCGGTGGCGGTGGAGGTAAAAAGCCGGCCCAAAGAAGACGACATTACGAAACATATCAGGCGGCTGGAAACACTGCGGCAATACATGGACAAGCACCACGACAGCCGTGTTATCCGGGGCGCGATGGCCGGGGCGGTGTTCCCGGAGAGGGTAAAAGAGGCGGCCATAGAAGCGGGGCTCTATGTGATTGTGCAAACCGGAGACACCATGCAGATTGAGACTCCGCAAGGCTTTGCGCCGGGGGAGTGGTAGGCTTGCTTTACTTTTGAACGGCCAGAAGGATCAGGCTCAGGATAAAGAGGGCTGCGGCGCCCAGCGCGATGCAGAGGACCGTGGAGCCGGGGTCCAGATAGAGGGAGAGGCTGACGCCGGCGAGCTTGATCAGGGCCCGGTAGAGCTGAATAAAGCCGCTGCCCACGATGGGCAGGAGTACCGGCATGAAAAAGGCCGGAAGCTTAGGCTGTTTTTCCGGACGGAGCCGCCAGCCGGCTACCAGGCAGAGGATCAACAGGGGGAGCAGGAAGGCGGGTTCGGCAATGCGGCGGCAGATCTCCGCCTGGAAAGTCTGGGGGAGGAAGCCGTAACGCCCCAGGCTCCGGTGAGCGGCAAAGAGTTCCGCCAGGCTCATGTTCGCCACTCCCCGCCGGGTGTCGGCGCCCAGGAGAAAATCCTCGTAAGCAAGGTCCAGCATGATCAGGGCGGAGTCCATGGGGGCCTGGCCGGTCCATACCGGTTCCCCTAAGAGAGTTTCACCGGCCCGGTCCAGGGTCCTGAGGAGGATACAGACCTGCGGTCCCGTGTCCAGGTTCCGGTCCACGATCTTGACCGAGGGGGCTTCGACCCGGCTGCGCAGCCCCCCGGCGGCGTCAAACAGCAGGGCCTCCATATCCAGACCGTAGGCCAGATCGGTTCCGGCCGTCAGGGCGCCGAAGCGCAGGACGATACGGCCGTAGTCTCCCGTGGGCAGGGAGAAGATCGCGCCGGACAGGATGTCTCCCAGGGCCATTTCGAGTTCGTCGGCAAAAAAAGCGATTCCGGCAACCTGTTCCTGGCAATAATCCCGAAACTGGACCGCCTCGGGGTCCTTGGGGGTCAGATCCGCCAATTCCAGAAAACGATAGTAGGCGCGGATCCAGTCGCCGGCCACCATGGCCTCGTAGGCGGCCTGCTTCATGCGGAAGATCCGCCCGGACTCGACTTCCCGGCTGGCCGGCGTCGGGGAGCTGATTTCGTTCCAGGCCCGGCTGGCGGCCAGAACGGATTCCTGGGCTTCCATGCTGCCGCTCCGGGCAAGCCGGCCTGCCAGCGTGGCCAGCCAGTGGGCGTCGTAGTAACGCTCCTCCGCAAAGGCCGCTTCGGAAAGCCGCAGGGCCTGGGCGGCGTCCAGGGGGCCGGCTTCCACCGGGGGGCCGGCTTCCGCCGGAGTTTCTCCGGTGGAAGCCGGGGGCGCCTCCCCCTCACGGCGCCAGGACCGGTCCGTTTCCACGCTGATCTGTATCCGCAGGGAATCGAGGGCAGGATTTTCCGGCCAAATCTTCTCGCAGACCGCCAGGAACCGGGATGCCTTGTCCCATTCCTCCTGGGCGGCAAAATCCTGGACCTTTCCCCAGGATTCCTGGTAGATATCCCCCTGGTAGCGCATATCCGCTTCCCAGCCTTCGGCCAGAGGAAGCGCCAAAAGGAAAAGGGCGCTGTATATCAGGGCGGCGGTACAGGCGCAGAGGACCGGCCGGAACAACCGGTCCAGGAATGCGGCCTGGGAGAAAAACCCAAAGGGAATGATCAGGCCCGTCATAGCCAGGGCGGGGAAAAGGGATATACAGCTCAGAATCCCCTGGCTCAGGGCCCAGGAAGCGGTGTAGATATCCAGGGGGGCCGGGCTCCCCGGTGAAATCAGCCTAAAGACGACTATGGCGGCAAAGGAAAGGACGATGTAATAGCAGAAAATCGCCTGAGGGGAGAGGAGCGCGACTCTCATGCCGGGTTTAGCCATGTCCGGCCTCCCTTTTTTGCCGCCGCCGGGACAGCGGCAGGGAGACGAGGAGGGCCAGAACTCCCAGGAACGCCAGAATAACCGGGCTCACGAGCGCCCCGGGACCGGCGGCCAGGACGCTCCCGGGAAGCGGTTCCCCGGGGAGCAGCCCCCCCAGCAGGCCCGCCAGGTAGTTCTGGGTGGAAGCGGTGTTCAGAAAGACCTCAAGGCTCAATATTCCCCGGAAGACCAGGAGCGCGATAGTGGCGCTGGCCAGGGGCCAGACGCTCAGGGTAAACATAAAGCGCAGGGAGACCAGGAAGAAGCAGAGGGCCCCCAGATAGACGATCAGGGAGCGGTTCCCCCCCGCAAGCCGGTTTTCCAGGTTCCGGGCGGCCAGGGATAAATCCACTCCCAGGGACGTGATAAAGCCCGGCAGTTCCAGGTCGAAGGGGGCCGGCGGCAGTTCGGGGAAGGCCGGTCCCGGAGGGTTCTCCTCATAGAGCAGGGGCCGGTCCTGGAGGGAAATTACCCGGGCGCCGCCGGCATCGCCGGGATCCGCCAGAAGTATCGTGGCCGTGTCTCCCTGGGAGAGTATGAGCCCCGGCTCCCCCAGGGTCCGGGGGGGGGTTAGTTCCCCCTGATAGGCCCCAGGCCCGGCGAGCCTTTCCAGCCCCAGGGAAAAGCCGGCGCCCAGGCCCAGGGAGAGGACGAAAAGACAGAGCATCGAGACAAAGGCCGGCGTCTTTTTCCGGCAGGCATAGGCCAGGCTGAACGCCAGCGCGCCGTAGAGGGCCGCCGGGAGGCAGCGCTGGAGGGAATCCTTAAGGGCGCTGAACAGAGCCAGGGACCGGGCGGGGATATACCGGGCCGCGTCCAGCCAGCGGGCCAGGAAAATCGCCGCGGCAGCCAGCAGGAGGATCAGAATGAAACAGAAGCTGAAGAAGAACGCCAGCTTCACCACCTTTTTCACCCGGTAAGATTAGCATGGTATAGGCGGCTTTTCAAGGGCTTTCTGGGGGCCGTCCGGGGAACCGTACCCTGGACCGTCCCCGGCAGGCCGTGCTATACTGCGGCCCTGTGGTACGCTGGTAATAATGATAGAGTATCTGGTTCCCTCGAATATTGACGACCGAATCCTCAGGAAGGCGGCCTCCCTCCTGGCCGAAGGGGGGCTTCTGGCCCTGCCCTCGGACACGAGCTGGAGCCTGGTATGCTCCTCCCGTTCCAGGGAGGGGATAGCCCGGCTCAGGAAACTTTCGGGGGAACGGGAGGAACGGCGCTTTACCCTGCTCTGTTCCGGTATTTCCCAGTTCGGGGAGTACTGTTCCCTGGACAACAGCCGCTTCCGCCTTATCCGGCGGCTCTCGCCGGGGCCCTATGTCTTTATCCTGAGGACCCTAGGGGGAACCGAAAAGGCCCTGGGCCTTAGACGGCCGGAGCTGGGGGTCCGTATCCCCGGCCACCCGGTGGCCCCGGCTTTGATCGGGACCCTGGGGCTGCCCCTCTACTCGGTAACCGCCAAACGGAGCATGACCCGGGCGGCGCCCCGGGCAGAGCCCTGGGCAGAGCCCTGGGCAGAGCCCTGGGCAGCGCCCCTGGCCCTGGAGGAGGATCTCTTTGAAGGGGGCTGGGAGCTGGAGGCTATCAGTTCCCTGGACCTGATCCTGGATCCCGGCGAGGACCAGCGGCGGCTCTTTTCGACCATTCTGGACCTGAGCGGCGATGAGGTCCATCTGGTCCGAGGGGGAGCGGGACCCTGGCCCGCCTAGGAATGTGATAGATAATGGAATATCCGGTTTCGGCAAAACAGTGGGTGCGAATCCTCTTTAGGCAGCGGCTCCTGGTGGCCGGCCTGCTCCTGGTCCAGATTATCTTTCTTATCGTGCTCATCCTGGGCTCCAGCCTGAGCTTTCAAATCCTCAGCCTGGTCCTGAACGGCGTGAGCATCATGGTCAGCTTTTTTATTCTGAACAGGCAGGAGAAGCCGGCCTACAAACTCACCTGGATTTTCCTGATCTTAAGCGTCCCCCTCTTTGGGGGGGCCCTGTATATTTTCTTTTACTTCCAGTCCAATTCCCGGAGCCTCAGGCGGCGGATCATGGAGTCCCAGGAGGATGTCCGGCCCTGGTTCGGCCTGCCGGGAAACGTCCTGCCGGGCCTCGAAGCGGGCCGGGTGGACTGGCTGCCCCAGGTGCGCTACCTCCAGAACTACGCCGGCTACCCCCTCTACGCCCACACCCAGGCCGAATACTACAGCGGCGGCGAAAGCTTCTTCGAGGCCCTGCTTAAGGACCTGGAAAAGGCGGAGACCTACATCTTTATGGAGTTTTTCATCCTCCGCCAGGGGAAGATGCTGAACCCCGTCCTGGACATTATGGCGCGGAAGGCCCGGGAAGGGCTTGAGGTGCGGATGATCTACGACGATATGGGCTGCCTGCTCTCCCTGCCCCTGGACTTTAACCACTACCTGGAGAGCCGGGGCATTAAGTGCCTGGTCCACAGCCCCTTTAAGCCTATTCTATCGTCCCAGCAGAACAACCGGGACCACCGGAAGATCATCTCGATAGACGGGAAGATCGCCTTTACCGGGGGGCTCAATCTGGCGGACGAGTACATCAACGCGGTAGACCGCTTCGGCCACTGGAAGGATTCGGCCATCAGGATTGAAGGGGAAGCCGCCTGGTCCTTAACCCTGATCTTTTTGCAGATGTGGAATATGCGGCGCCTTCAAAAGGACGATTTTAAGGCCCTGTACCCCTGGCGCGATCAGCCCTGTACCGTGGAATCCGACGGCTATGTCCAGCCCTACGCGGACAGCCCCGTGGACGCGGAAAACGTGGGGGAGCACGTCTATATTCAGATTATCAATAATGCCAAGGAATATCTTTACATTAACACGCCCTACCTGGTGGTGGACGACAATCTGCTCTCGGCCCTGACCCTGGCGGCCAAGAGCGGCGTGGACGTGCGGATTATCACCCCCCACCGCTGGGATAAATGGTACGTCCGCATCGTGTCCCGGTCCTATTACCGGCAGCTTATCCAGGCGGGGGTGCGGGTCTACGAGTATTCCCAGGGCTTTAACCACTCCAAGACCTTTGTGTCCGATGACCGGGTGGCCACCGTGGGCACTACCAACCTGGATTTCCGCAGCCTGTACCTGCACTTTGAATGCGGGGTCTGGGTCTGCAAGAACCGGGTAGTCCAGGCGGTTAAGGCGGATTTCCTCCAGACCCTCCCCCGGTGCCACGAGATTAGCCCGGCGGACTGTTCCCGGAACCTCGTCCAGAGGCTCTTCCAGGACCTGCTCCGGGTCTTCGCGCCCCTTATGTAATGTGCAATCCACCTACGGCGGGATTGCCTGGAGTTTCGGCTATGCCGAAACTCCCCCGGCGATGGACTGCAATCCGCAAGCAATCCCGCCGGGCAATTCCGCCGTTGGCGGATTGCAGGGTGGATTGCACGGCGGGATTGCTTGGACTAAATTAGTTCATGTGGTGGACTAAATTAGTTCATGTGGTGGACTAAATTAGTTCATGCGATGGACTAAATTAGTTCATGCGATGGACTAAAATATATCATGCGATGTGCTAAATACATCGTGC
>JAITON010000087.1 GCA_031289935.1 Treponema sp. | reverse complement strand
AAAGTCCTTCGGCAAAATTGCGGGGATTGGGGAAGTTGTAAAGTCGCCAATGTTGCGGGTGATGATATAATCGGCATTGACTGCCTGCGCGCATTCGACCTGTAGTCGATCTTCAATGTCGTCAAAATCTTCGTAGACGAGTGCCTTAATCAACAGGGATTTAACGACACCAACAACGTCTACAATATCGAACAAATCCAAAAGCATTTGTTTTCGTTCTTCTAAGGAATAGTTTTTCCTCAAAATATAGAAAATGTTGGTTATACTGTGAGCGGCGATATAGCCCGCCACTTTTTTGTCCAGACAAG
This sequence comes from Treponema sp., assembly GCA_031289935.1. GTDB lineage: Bacteria > Spirochaetota > Spirochaetia > Treponematales > Breznakiellaceae > JAITON01. The sequence continues at coordinate 10,284 of JAITON010000087.1, read as the reverse complement.
CCTGAAACACTTTTTTTGCAGTATCCGCAAAAGGCTCTCGAAGTGTCAGAACATCAATCAGGGTATCGCTATCAATCAAGGCTACCAAATCGTTCATCTCTCCACTCCGCCAGTTCTTTTTTATAGTCGAAATCCGCCGGTAACCTTCCCGCATATTTCAACAGCCGGTCGAGGGAAGCGCGCCGTCGCTTGTATTCATCCTGCGGGGCGTCAATTTCTACTGTCTGTACCGGACTTTCCTTTGCCGGCGTGGAATCAATAGGAATAAACGGGTATTCAAAAGGTCTGGGTTATACCGGCAAAATAGGGAACAATACCGATCACGCATGGAACGCGGTACATATTGGAAATAAATGGTATCTCATAGACGTAACATGGGATGCCGGATCCGTGGATCAAAGAACGTATATTAAAGGATATTCTACCGAATGGCTGTTTCTTGACTCGCGGCCCTTTCTCTATTCCCATTTACCGGAGGAAGATGCCTATCAATATTATGCGCCGGTATTAACCGCCGATGATTTTATGCGTGAAGTCTATATTGCAGGTAGTTTTTTTCAATATGGTTTGTCTCTTAAAACAGATAAACCGGAATATAATAATGTTATAGACGGCACGTTTGCGTTTGATATTGGTTTGTCCAATGCGAATGTAACCGTATCCAGCGCCTTGAGAACACCCCGGCAGCAGGGGATAAACGCCGCATCATGGGTTAACCGGAAAAGCGCAACAGTTACCGTTGAATTTGACGTACCTGATGCCAATGAATATAAAGGGCATATTTTCGCACGGTATAACAACGAAGTACGGCTTCAGGACAAGGTTGATATTGCAACCTTTGAACAGGATTGGCTGCCAAGAGCCGAACAGTTATTCAAAGACACCACGCTTCCGAGGGACAAAAAGATAACCGAGGCGGAGTTTAATCTGTTCAAAGGGGCATATTTTAAAGTACAGGAAAACAGTAGCTACTATTTTGCTTGGGATCAATTTGACACGGCAAGAAATAACGCTGTATTAAAGGTGCATCAGTTGTTGGATTTATCAACAAATTCCGCCGAGAGTGTACTTGCCTTTAATATAAAGGCGGATTCCGGATATCAGGGTTTTGGTAACGGGGTATTAAAATATCCGTATACCTTTGGAAATTATAATCAACTTTCCGACACCACACTAATTTCTCCTATTATTGGTACCTTGAAGGCTGGCAGCACTGAAACTTTTATTATTTCCTCAAGAAATTATTCTTCTTTTGCAATTGTTTGCAATGGAGAATGGAATTTTTTCACCAGAAATACCAGAGCTGGTAATTTTGAATTGAATTTTACAATACCTGCTGGTATTGATTCAATTCAAATATCTGGAGCAACCGCAAAAACCGCAACACATTGGGCATTAATAAAGTATGATATTGTCCAGTGAAAACAGGTAAAGCATGGATTCAATAGACGCCATCCGTGGCGCCTAAAATACTTGATGTTTGTAGTTGTATAAACCCGCTGAATCAGCAACACTAATTCGTTATAGGATAAAGAAATCACGCCACATTTATGCGCACCGCGCCATGGGGGCAAGAAAAGCCTTTACAAATCCACGGTTTCGTTCTATTCTATAGTTATCATTCACTTATTGGAGGGAAAATTATGGCGGAGAGCGATGCAAAGCAGATAGTGGCACAGATGAACCTGGAGGAGAAGGCCTCCCTCTGTTCGGGGCTGGACTTTTGGCATTTGAAGGGTCTGGCAAAGTACGATTTACCGGCGATCATGGTTACCGACGGGCCTCACGGCCTGCGGAAACAGGAGGGAGCGGCGGACCACCTGGGGATCAACCAGAGCGTGCCCGCCACCTGCTTTCCTCCTGCCTGCGCTCTGGCGGCCAGTTTCAATCGGGATCTGGCCCGGGAGGTGGGCGCTGCGGTGGCTGAGGAGTGCCTCAAGGAGGATGTGGCGGTGATCCTGGGGCCCGGCGTCAATATCAAGCGTTCGCCCCTGGGGGGCCGGAACTTCGAGTACTTGAGCGAGGACCCTCTCCTGGCCGGGGAAATCGCTGCGGCCCTTATCGACGGCATCCAGAGCAAGGGCGTGGGTACCAGCATCAAGCACTACGCCGCCAACAATCAGGAAAAGGAGCGAATGATCTCCAACTCTATCGTGGACGAGCGGGCCCTGCGGGAAATCTACCTTACCCCCTTTGAAATCGCCGTTAAAAAGGCCCAGCCCTGGACGGTGATGTGCTCCTACAACCAGGTTGACGGGGTCTACGCCGCAGAGAACAAGAAGCTCTTGGCCGATATCCTCCGCACCGCCTGGGGCTTTAAGGGCCTGGTGATGACCGACTGGGGTGCGGTGGCTGGCCGGGTGGAGGGTATTAAGGCTGGGTTGGACCTGGAGATGCCCGCCTCGGGCGGACGGAACGACGCGATGATTGTGGCCGCCGTTAGGTCAGGGGCTCTGGCGGAGAAGATACTGGACACCACAACGGAACGGATCGTCAGCCTGATCCTGCACTATAAGGCCCACCGTAAACCCGGCGCAGACTACGATAAGGCAGCGCACCATGCCCTGGGCCGGCGGGCGGCTTCTGATGCCGCAGTGCTTCTTAAGAACGAAGGAAATCTCCTCCCTCTGGCTGAAACGGCCAAGATCGCCGTTATCGGCAAATTTGCCGAGACCCCTCGCTACCAGGGCTCCGGGAGCAGTAAGATCAATCCCCACCGGGTGGACAATGCTTTGGACTGCCTCAAGGCTGTAGGAGTCGCCTTCGACTATGCCGGGGGTTATTCCCTTAAACCGGATTCCCCGCTCGATGAGACCGAGATCGACCGGGCCTGCGAGATTGCCAGGGCTAAGGATGCCGCAATCATCTTCGCAGGACTCCCTGACGAGTACGAGTCCGAGGGCTTTGACCGGAAGAGCCTTGCCCTGCCGGAAAGCCACAACCGGCTTATTGAGGCGGTAGCGGCGGTCAACCCCAATACTGTGGTGGTACTCCAATGCGGCGCTCCGGTGCTCCTGCCCTGGGCGGATAAGGTGAAGGCTATCCTCCTCATGTACCTGGGCGGTCAGGCCGTAAATAGCGCCACCGTGGACCTGCTCCTGGGCCGGGTAGCGCCGGGCGGCAAGCTCCCCGAGACCTTCCCCCGGAACCTTGAGGATAGCCCCTGTTACGGGTACTTCCCCGGCCTTAACCGGCGGGCCGAATACCTGGAGAGTATCTTTGTGGGCTACCGCTGGTACGATACCACGGGCCGGGACCCGGCCTATCCCTTTGGCTTTGGCCTCTCTTACACGAGCTTTGCCATCAGCAGTGTTGCTGTTGACCAGAAAAATTTCAGGGCCGGCGAAACGATTACGGTCAGCGCCGAAGTAACCAATACGGGGAAGCGGCCCGGCGCAGAGCTTGTGCAGGTTTATGTGGGCATGAAGGGTTCGACTATCTTCCGGCCGGAGAAAGAACTGCGAGGCTTCGAGAAGGTCTATCTGGAACCCGGAGAAAGCAAAACCATCAGCATCAGGCTTGATGACCGGAGCTTTGCGTACTATAATGCGGCAGCGAATTGCTGGGCCATCGAGGGCGGGAACTACGTGATCAAGCTGGGAACTTCCAGCCGCAGTATTACTGCTGAGATCCCTCTACAGGTTGAGGGGGACGGCAAGGAGACACTCCTGGCAGCCCTCATGGCAAAGACACCGTCCTACTTTAAGCTACCTAAAACCGGGAGCTTCAAACCTCCGGATGAAGAGTTCTTCGCCCTTTACAATAAGCCGGTTCCCGGGATAACTGCGGGCAAGCGCGGCCACTTCGATATGACCAGCACTTTGAACGATGTCAAGGACACTTCTTTTGGCAAGAGCTTCATCAAGAACATGCAGAAGCAGTCCGGCGGGGTCATTGAGGACAGCGAGGAGATCAACGCCATCAAGGACGCCATGATGATGGAGATTCCCTTCCGCACCATGATCAATTTCTCAGGCGGCGCCATGACGCCCAAGATGATGGAGGCCTTTATCTGCTTCTTCAACGGTAAGTACCTCAAGGGAATTATGTGGTTGCTACGGAAGTAAATCTGCGTTTTTACCGGTTTTCTTGACGTCAAACTATTGCCAGGATATGCCGGACAGCTCCCAGGGATATAGGCGGAACACCAGAAGCACTGCCTCTATCGAGATAAAGGAGAAAGCCCCAGAGAGGACACAAGCTATGATGAGAAAAGAGCTTTGCGGCGGCCCGTCTTCGGCGGCAGTTATTTCACAGTATCACGCAGCAAGAGTACCGGCCGGCCATCAAGGAAAAAATTCCCCGAACGATCGGCCGGCACTCAAGCTGGCTAGAAGTAGCGCTTTAGAAGGCCCTTGAAGCCGGCGCAGTGGCGGGCCTCGTCGCGAGCCATCTCGTGAACCGTGTCGTGGATGGCATCGTAGCCCCGCTCCTTGGCGCGCTTGGCGATATCGGTTTTGCCGGCGCAGGCGCCGTGTTCGGCCTCAACCCGGAGTTCCAGGTTCTTCTTGGTGCTGTCCGTAACGACCTCACCCAGGAGCTCGGCGAACTTGGAGGCGTGATCAGCTTCCTCGAAGGCGTAGCGCTTGTACGCTTCCGCCACCTCAGGATAGCCCTCACGCTCCGCCACGCGGCTCATGGCCAGGTACATGCCTACTTCACTGCATTCGCCGTTGAAGTGGGCCCGAAGGTCCTCAAGAATGTCCTGCTCCACGCCTTTGGCAACGCCTACAACGTGCTCGGCCGCAAAACCGTCGCCAACGGTCTGCTCCTTGAACTTGGAGGCCGGAACCTTACACTGGGGGCAGACCGCCGGGGGCTGATCCCCGGTGTGCACATACCCGCAAACTTGACAAACCCATTTCTTCATAATACGCTCCTAAAATTGATATTAGATCCGGCATACGCCGGAGTTTCACGAGTGCAGGGGCCACAGAGGCCGTAGTAGACCGTTCTGCGGTAATCGATGGTGAAGTCGTGGCCGGAAGGGCCGGCCAAGGGTTCGGGATCACCGGGCAGGTCCGCCACAAGGCCACAGCGGATACAGACAAAGTGGGGATGAGGCCCGGTGTTGCCGTCAAAGCGGGCTTCACCGTTGATGATTCCCAAGGAGGCCAGATCCCCTTCCTCCAGAAGTACGCCGATGTTCCGGTAGACTGTGGCCATGGAGATGCCCGGAAGCTCTGCCTTGAGCTGGTCATAAACCCAGCGCGCCCCCGGATGGGTCCTGGTAGACCGGATCAATGTGAGCATAGCGTTCCGCTTTTTACTGTGCCGCCGTGTTCTTATCATAAATCAATAATAATTCTTATTAGTAAAAAAGTCAAGGGCTTCTCATATTTTTTTGAAAAATTCTTGAAAAAAATATCCAAACATCCGATAGTCTAAGGAAGGAAATCGTGAAACAATGCAAGTCTCCTTTGCGCTCAATACCATCCTCGGCTCGCTTTTAGTACTGACTACCATCGTCGCCGACTATGCCCGGCGCTTTAACACCGACAGTTTCCAGAGGGCGGTCTTTTTGGGAATTGTTGGCTGCTTCATGGGGGCCATGGTCTGCAACCTGGGGCAGCTCTCCCTGGAAGGGCTTCCGGGGGAGACGGTCTTTGCCGTCCTCTACGTCAGCCTGACCCTGTACTATATCCTGACTTGTGCCGCCTATTACCAGATATTCATATTTATTGATTATCTTGTCTACAAGGACCTGAGGCGTTCCCGGTTTATCGGTCTTGGGGCCGGGATTGTCAATGGCCTGCACCTGCTATTACTTCTGGTGAATGTCCGCTATCCCCTCTATTTTTATATTTCCTCAGGGGAAAATCTCTTTTTTCGCGGCAGTGCTTACATAATCCACCTGGTCATCTGCTATGTTCCGGTGCTCATGGGGGTTATTAACGCCCTGCTCTCCCCCAAGGCCTTCCGGAAACTGCAACTCGGGCTGCTCCTGCTCTTTATGGCTGGCGCAAGTATTGGCTCTTCCATTGATTTGGCACTGAACGATACTATGCTTTTCTGGCCCTGCTTTGTTGCAGTTCTGCTGTTTAGCTACTTCTTCATTATCCGGCGGGATTTGCGGCTGGACACCTTGACGGGTATCGGGAACCGCTATAGTTTTAACGAATTTGTGGATAAACTGGCCAAGCAGGAGGCTTCCAGGCCGTCCAGGGGGGGCGGACAGGAGACCTGGGCGGTGGTTATGATCGATATGGACCATTTCAAGGAGATTAACGATACCCTAGGTCATGCCGAGGGGGATAACGCCCTGCAGGATATGGCCCGCATTATCAGGGAGCATATCCGCCAGGGGGATTTGGCCGCCCGTTACGGGGGGGATGAGTTTGTCATCGCCTGCCGGGGGGCCGGCGATACGGGGCAGCTCATTGCCCGGATTCAGGCGGCTATGGATGCCCATAATGCCCAAAATATCCGCCCCTACCGGCTTGAGATGAGCTCGGGCAGCGGGGTCTATCGTTCCGGTGGGGGACAGTCAATCCAGCAATTTATGGAAGAGATTGACAGCCGCATGTACCAGAACAAGTCCGCCCGGCAGGAGCGCCGGAGTACGGACCTCTGGCAGCCGGCGATGGAGCGCGGCCAATGAATATCAACCTTTACATCAACAGCCTCTTGGGCCCCTGCCTGGTGTTTTTTTTGATTGCCTTGGACTATACCCGGAAATTTAACACCGACCCGTTCAAGCGGTTCCTCTTTCTGGTGGTGCTTACCGCTGCGGGGCTCGCCACAGTGGCGGATTTTGTCAACCGGACCGTGGAAGGCCTCCCCGGGCCGGGGGCATCGCGGATCTTTGCGGTGGCTATCACGGTCTTTTACATTGCCCAGAATGTCTCCTACTATCTGATGGTGGTCTTTTTGGACTACTTTGCCCATCAGGACAGGTACCGGGCCCGGAAGCTGCTGCTGATAATGGCGGCGCTTCTGGGCGCTTCCGCACTGCTCGATCTGGCGAACCTGCGCTGGCATTTTTTCTTCTCCTTAAGCCCCGACAACTACTATATGGAGGGACCCCTGTACTGGCTCCGGGCGGCCATCAGCTACTTTTCCATGGTTCTCCTGGCGGCCGATGCCATTCTGATACGGAAGCACTTTCTCAAATCCCAGGTCTTTCTTCTGATTTCCTTTATTATCCTGAACGCCCTGGGCTCTCTTTTGGACCTTTTCCTTCCGGGGAGCGATCTCATCTGGCCCTGCTATGCCGCAGCCCTGCTTTACATCTACTTGTTTATCATCCAGACTGATTCGAAAATCGACAGTCTGACAGGTATCGAGAACCGCCTTGCCTTTAACGAATTTATCAGCAACCTCGCCCGGGGCCAGCAGCCCTGGCATATCGTGATGATGGACCTGGACCACTTTAAGCAAGTCAACGATACCCTGGGACATGCCCAGGGGGATATGGCCCTGCGGGATATGGCCTCGATTATCAAGGGCTGTATCCGGCGCACTGACTTTGCGGCCCGCTACGGTGGCTACGAATTTATCGTAGCCATTCGGGCGGAATACAACATCGACCGTCTCATGGAACGTATCCAGCAGGCCATGGAGCATCAGAACGAGAAGGAGGGCCGCCGCTTTACCCTCCGTATGAGCTACGGTACCGGTATTTTCCCCGGCGATTCCGGCGAATCTATGCTGAACTTTATGGCCCGGATTGATGCCCAGATGTATGAGCACAAGAAAGCCCATTACCGGGAGCGGGATTGTATCGCGTCCGGCAGTGGAATATCGTCGTAGCGGCCCGAGTTGTTCCAGTAGGTGTAGCCGGGATCGCCGGCGTCCCGGAGCCCTTCAATCTGGAGGCGGACATAGTCGAGGTTGTAGTAGCGCCGGTCGTAGGACACGTTCAGGTAGAAGGCCTGGGCATAGGGCCGGACCACCACCCGGCCCCGGGCGATAAGGCCGGTCCTGATGGCCCCCTGGTAATAGATACGGTAAGGCCGGTCCACCGCCGGAGCCTGGGCCAAAAAATCCTGCTCAAAATGGCTGGGGTAATACATAGGGCATATAACGTCCACATACTGGGAGAGCAACTCCAGCTCCTGGCCGGTCCGGGCCCCGGTACGGTACCAGCCATTGGCCCCGTAGATGTCGATGGAGATGGGCGCCTGGACCCGGGACCGTACATGCCGCAGGAAGGAGAGGATAGCGCTTTCCATGTCCATACCCGGGTCCCGCCAGCGGTAGCTTGCGTTGGCCAGGTTATCCCCGTCGGTGGGGAAGCGGATATAATCAAACTGAATCTCGTCAAAACCCCGCTCCTGGAGCTCCCGGGCCACCGCTGCGATGTAATCCCAGACCTCCTCCGAGTAGGGGTCTACCCATTGCTCATCGTAATAGGTACGGAGGATTTCGAAGGCCGGATCTGATGAGGGGAGTATCCCGGTTACGTAGGCCGAGCCGGGATCCGCGCCGGTACCCTTGGGCTGGCGGGTATCGTAGTAGCCCTGCCAGGGGCGGTTAGTGCGGCTGTCCCAGACCGCATACTTCCCCCCCTGCTTGCCCGCCAGTTCCGGGTCCTTAAAGACCACGATCCGCGCCACGGCGTAGATGCCCCGTTCCTTGAGGGTGGCCAGCAGGGTGTCGATATCTATGGGCTGGAAAACCTTGCCCTTTTCCGCCAGGGAAGGGTCCTGGGGAGTAAAGCGGAGGCGGCCATAATCGTCCTTCATGTCGATGACCATCATGTTGAGCCGCCGGTTTTCCAGGATATCCAGGTAGGGCTTGAGGGAACTCCCGGTCAGGGCGCGGTTTACCGGAAGGTAGAGCCCCTCACGGCCCGCAGCCAACGCGGTCCGGCCGGGATCCCCCATAGAACCCCGCGTGGCATCCTCCCCGCCGCCCAGGAGCCAGAGCTCGGACAGGTTAATAAGGGCCGAACCAGGGTCGTAGCTGTTTTCCCGGATAACCATACAGGCGGGTATTTCCCCCCCGCTGGTAAAGGGCTGGAGATAGTAGGAGATATCCCTGCGGACTCTGGCGGCCTCCGTAGCATCCAGGGGCAGTTCCATGACAGCCCCCTCCCGGACAAAGCGCAGGGAACCGGCCCCCACCGAGAGAGAATCCACCGTACCGGGGGCCGTACCGCCTGACCAGATAGAGACAAAGCGTTTGTTCCCCCAGTCCAGACGATAAATCCGGGGGCGGAAAGTCTGGGACACATAGATAAGCGGCCCTCCCTCCGGGGAGATACCCACGGCAATGTCCGCCACCTCGTCGCTGTTGCCGGTAGTTTCCAGGTTTTCCATACCAGCGCTCAATTCAAGCCACTGGGCCCCGGGTTTATCAGGCTGAATATAGTGAATCCCGTAGACACTGTGGGAGAGAAACACCGTAAGCTCTGCGCGTTCCGCGAGCTCTGCCGTTCCGGCCGGCCCCGGCAGGTATACCGCCGCCACCGCCTTGATGCCATTGGTCTGGTAGGAAGGCATCCCTAGGCTGGTCCAGGAACAGCCCCCGTCCCGGCTCAGAAAGACCCGGTCCTTGACCGCGCAGACCAGCATCCCGGGGTCCTGGGGATTCACTTCCAGGTCCTTAATCTCCTGAACCAGACTGATAAAGGACTTCTCCCCCTCATCGTAGACCTTGACGGTTTTCTCGGGCAGGCCCCGGTTGGCATCCTCCCAGCGCCGGAGGTCTGTGGAGATGAAGATTCCCTGGTCCGTCAGCATGGCCCAGGAATCGCCGGTTTTAAGCAGCTTCCGTACCTCCCCCCCGGTCCAGAGGGGGCTAACCATGCCGAAGCGGTCGATACGATAGAGCCCTGTGTCCGTACCCACCAGGGCCGCCCAGGAAAGCCCGCCCAGGGACTGGGCAGCCGCGCCGGATTGGGAGAGGAGGAACAGACAGAGCCCGGCCAGGACCGGAACGCGGAGATGCCGTAAAACAGGAGACATAGCCCAGTATAGCCCAAGGGGCTGGCCGGGGAAAGGGGGCAAACTGCGCCCCTGCGTGCGCCTCTGCGTGAAGTTTTTCCCGTTTTTTTCAAGATTTTGATGTTTTTTTTCACAAACTGCTTGACATTATTATCAGGAAGGTCTATACTTACATCATGCTAACGGCACAAAGATTTGAACAAAGCAGCGTAAAACCGGCCCCCATAAGGCCCTGCAATCCGGCAAAGCCAGATAGTGGCCCCGCTGGGGCCGGCCAGAATCTCCCAATCGCGCAGTTTGCGTATGCAAACTGCGCCGCAATCCGGCAACGCCGGATTGCGCAATCCCACTGGATTGGAAGCGGGCCCCCCCCCCCCCCCCCCCCCCCCGCGGC
>JAITON010000008.1 GCA_031289935.1 Treponema sp. | reverse complement strand
AGGTTTTACCCAAAAACCTTTGACGTTTTAGAAAAAACGTCTGTCGTTTTTCTAAAAACAGGGGGCGTTTTTTCCGAAGTCTCCCATCATCTTACCAAGAAATGCGGCCGCGCTACGCGCTGCGCCCGGCTGGATCCTTGCTTTTTTCCCGTAATATCAGTATAGTATATACGAAAGCTCAGCCTAGGGCGTTGCCCGGCTAGTCTTTCCGGACCGCTTGTATGAGAGTCCGATCACACCGGGCCGAAAGGCCGGTTAGCGTCCTGAATGGACGCAAAGGAGCCTTCTATGAAAGGCAGCAGTTACATGGATCTGAGCACGATCTTCGACGAAATATTCGAAGCGGCCCAGGGGTTCGGCGAGGAGATCAAACGGAATCTCAATCAGTACAACGAGGAGTGCGGGGACCACGGCCCTATGGGGCGCCATCCCCGCAACCCCTTCGGCGGCCCCCGGGGACCCTTCGGGCCGGGTTTCGAGGGTAAGTTCAAGTATTCTTTTGACGAGAATACCGACTACTACCCCAACTACTCCTACCCCCCCATGAATGTCTACATGCGGGAGGATCGGAGCATGGTCTTCGAGTTTGCTCTGGCAGGTTTTGAGGAGCAGGACATCAGCCTCTCCTTCCAGGGAGACTACATGGTCTTCTCGGCCAGCCTCCCCTCCGGGGAACAGGTGGTCGAGGAAAACACCGAAGAAAAGGTCCGCTACTTTAAGCGCCGCCTCAAGATGAAAAACATCGAGAAGCAGAAGTACTTTGTCCCCCTGGACAAATACGCCCAGGATCAGGTCAAGGCGGTCTTCAAAAACGGTGTTCTTAAAGTCAGCATCCCCCCCAAAGATGAACCGGATCTGAACGACGGGGTCAGGATCGAAATCGTCAAAGACGGAAACTAAACCCACCGAAAAAACACAGCCCGGAGCCAGAGCCCCGGGCTGTGTTCATCGCCAGGCGGCTTAACGCGCTAGCTGATAATAAACCGCAGGACAAAGATCACAAACAGGACCCAGGTAAGCGCCGAAATATCCTTGAATTTCCCGGTTACCGCCTTAAGGATTACATAGGAAAGAATCCCGTACACAATGCCGTCAGCGATACTGTAGGCGAAGGGCATCATGACAATGGCCAGAAAGGCTGGAATCCCCTCGGTGGGGTCCGCGAAGTTGATGGAGGTTACGGAGCTCATCATCAGGAAGCCCACCATCACCAGGGCCGGGGTAGTGGCCGCGCTGGGAATCAGCAGGAACAGGGGCGAAAGAAAGAGGGCCAGGACGAACAGGATGCCCGTAGTCAAGGAGGTCAGCCCGGTACGGCCCCCGGCGGCCACGCCGGCGGTACTCTCTACATAGCTGGTTACCGTGGAGGTTCCCAGGACTGCCCCGGCCACCGTGCCAACGGCATCGGCCAGCAGGGCCTGCTTTACCTTGGGGATTTCACCGTGCTTGTTGATCAAACCCGCCTGGGTGGTTACGCCCACCAGGGTTCCCACGGTGTCAAAGATGTCTACAAAGAGAAAGGTGAAGAAAACCGTGAAGAATTCCAGGCTCAGCACCGAAGAGAAATCAAACTGGGCAAAGAGGGGCGCCGCCGGAAGGCTCAGCGGGGAAAAGCCCTGGGGGATCGTGGTTACGCCGAAGGGGATCCCTACGAGGGTGGTAAGGAGGATGCCGACCAGAATGGAGCCGGGCACCTTGAGGGCGTAGAGCACGATGGTGATTGCCAGGCCGATGAGGGCCACCAGGGCCGTCCCGGAGGTCAGGCTCCCGAGGCCGATCACCGTACCCGCATCGTTCACCACCACCCCGGCGTTGGCCAGGCCGATGAGGGCGATGAACAGACCGATACCTACGGCCACTGCCTTTTTCAGGTTCGCCGGAATGGCCTTGATGATCGCTTCCCGCACATTAAAGAGGGAAAGGATGACGAAGAGCAACCCTTCCAGAAGTACTGCGGTCAGGGCGATCTGCCAGGAATAGCCCATGCCGAAGACCACGGTGTAGGTGAAAAAGGCATTGAGCCCCATACCCGGCGCCAGGGCCACCGGCAGGTTGGCCGCAAAGGCCATGACCAAGGTGGCAATGGCCGAGGCCAGAGCCGTGGCGGTAAAGACCCCGCCGATAGGCATACCCGTCGCGGCCAACATCCCGGGGTTTACCGCTAGAATGTAGGCCATGGTCAGAAAAGTGGTGAGCCCGGCCACGATTTCCTTTGGAACCGTGGTGCCGTGCTCCCGTAACTTAAACAACTTGTCCATTTCATTTTCCTCCTTATATTTGAACCCCTAGTCCCTATTTGAGATAGAGGGGCCGCTCCGTATACATCGTGTGCAAGAGCTCATGGGCCTTGTGGCCGTTGGGCTCGCCCAGGAACTCCTGGTACACTTGGTTGATGAAGGGATTCTGATGGGAGCAACGGTAGGACGATTTCTGGTCATCCTCGTAGAGCCCCTTGGCACGCAGGGAACGAACATCATCCACGCAACCGTAGGGTTGGCCCCCGCCAGACACGCAGCCACCCCGGCAGGCCATGACTTCCACAAAGTGGTAAGGCGGCTCCTGCCCGGCCTTTTGAGCGGCCCGAATCTTGTCCAGCACTGCGGCGATGTTCCCCATCTGGTGGGCCACGGCGATGCGTATCTTGGTGGTATTACCATTGATGGCGATACCAAAATCAACCTCCGCTTCCTTTACCCCCTCAAGGCCCCGGACGGGCTTGAAGTTCACATCGGCGAGCTCTTTCTTGGTCACCAAGTAATAGGCGCTCCGAACTGCGGCCTCCATAACCCCGCCGGTAACGCCGAAGATGGTTCCCGCGCCTGTGTAGGGTCCCAGGGGGCTGTCGGCATCCTCGTCGCTCAGGTTCAGGATATCGATGCCCGCCTGCTTGATCATCCTGGCCAGTTCCCGGGTGGTGATGGCGATGTCCACGTCCCAGCCCGCGCCAGCACTCTTCATGTCGTCGTTGCGGTGGGCCTCCCACTTCTTGGCCGTGCAGGGCATGACCGACACGGAATAGACCTTTTGGGGATCCAGCCCGGCCTTGCCGGCCCAGTAGGCCTTAATCATGGCCCCCATCATCTGCTGGGGGCTCTTGGCGGTAGAAAAGTTGGGGATCATATCCGCATAGTATTTCTCCATATAATCCACCCAGGCCGGGCAGCAACTCGTGATCAGGGGAATGACACTCCCCCGACCACTGGCGGCCATGGCCGTGAGCCGCTTCACCAGTTCAGTGCCCTCTTCCATGATGGTCAGGTCTGCGGAAAAGTTCGTGTCGAAAACCGTCTTAAAGCCCAGCCGCCTCAGAGCCGCGTAGATCTTCTTGGTAAAGACCGTCCCCGGAGGCAGACCGAATTCCTCGGCCAAAGCCACGCGGACCGCCGGTGCAATCTGTACCACCGGATGGGTTTCGGGGTTTTGCAGAGCGGCCCAGACCTTGGCGGTATCGTCCCGCTCGTAGATGGCCCCCACGGGGCAGTGGGCCGCGCACTGGCCGCACTTGATGCAGGGGCTTTCCCCCAGGGGCGCATCCGCCGCGCTGGCGATCTTCCCCTTGATACCCCGGCCCAGGAATTCCAGGGCCCAGACGTTCTGCATCTCCTGGCAGACCTTGACGCAACGACCACAACGGATGCACTTTTCAGGGTTCAGCACGATGGAGGGGTTGGAATCGTCGATGGGCAGGTTGTTGGAAATCCGCTTAAAGGGCATTTCCCGAATGCCGAAGTCTGCGGCCAGCGTTTGAAGCTCGCAACTCCCGTTCCGGGGACACTGGAGACAGTCGCTGGGATGGTTCGAGAGGATCAACTCCACCACAGTCCGCCGGGTGGCGATAAGCTCCGGGTCGTGGGTCACGATGTCCATGCCCTTTTCGCAGGGCGTGGTACAGGCCCGGGCCATGCGGGCGGAGCCGGGCCCGGCGGTACGCACAATACAGATACCACAGGAGGCCCAGGGCGGGAGATCCGGGTTATGACAGAGGGTGGGGATCTTCACATTGACCTTTTTCGCAGCCTCCAAGACCGTGGTCCCCTCCTCAACCTCCACCGGAACGCCGTTTATCTTAATGCTTACCATAATTAACTCCTCTTCATGTTCTTTAACAAAAACCTCAGCCTCTTGTTATGGCACCGAATTTACAGGTCTTGAAGCACTCGCCGCACTTCAGGCATTGAGCCTGGTCAATCTGATAGGGAGGCCGCTTCTTATCCGGATAGGCGGAAGCATCGGCCTGGCTGATGCAGTTGCCGGGACACTTCCGGGCACAGGCGCCACAGCCGATACACTTGGCCGGATCAATCATGTAACGGATCAGCTTCTTGCATTTACCGGCCCGACACTTCTTGTCCCGAATATGCTCCAGGTACTCCTCCCTGAAGTTCTTGATGGTCGAAAGGGTCGGATTCGGCGCGGTCTGACCTAGGGCGCAGAGACTAGCCTTGGCCATGGCCTTGCTGATGGTTTCCAGCTTGACCAAATCACTTTCCTCACCGTTACCGCCGGCGATCTTCTCCAAGATCTGCAAAAGCTGGGTCGTGCCGATGCGGCAGGGCGAACACTTACCACAGGACTCATCCACGCAGAATTCCATGTAGAAACGGGCTACATCCACCACGCAGTCGTCCTCATCCATGACGATCATGCCACCGGAGCCCATCATAGAGCCGTTAGCGGTGAGGCTTTCGTAGTCGATGGGCGTGTCCAGCACCTTCTCGGTGAGGATACCGCCGGAGGGGCCGCCGGTCTGGACGCCCTTGAACTTCTTGCCATCTTTGATCCCGCCGCCGATTTCGAAGATGATCTCCCGCAGGGTGGTCCCCATGGGCACTTCTACGAGACCAGAATTCTTGACCTTACCGGTCAGAGCGAAGACCTTGGTGCCT
>JAITON010000222.1 GCA_031289935.1 Treponema sp. | reverse complement strand
TAGGTCCACTTGAAGGTATCGTTGTAAAAGGTGGTGCGGATGGAGTTGTGGTAGTCCACCTGGCTGCCCACGAGGAAGTTGCCGCTCTCGCCGGGCCCCCAGGAGAGCCGCTCCCTGCCTATCTCCAGGCTCCAGCCGCTGCCGTCTACGGCGCCGCCGCCCGCACTGATAAAGGCGCGAAAGGGAAAGTTTAGATCAAAATCGGCGCCGCCGGCGGGGGGCAGCATAATGATGTTTGTGGTAAAAGGCGCCTTGCCGTAGAGGGTGGAGCCCAGGATCAGCTTGCCGTCACCCTGGTACATTGTATTAGGAAAGTTGTTGCCCACGGGCAGTTCAAAGAAGCCGTAGCCGTGGCCGGTAACCCAGGCTTCCATGTCCAGGGCGGCCAGGGGCCTGTGCCGGTTCCAGGGCAGGATGAAGTCGTCCGCCCCGATAAAGTCATCGGTATTGGTATGGGCGCTCATCTCCAGGTTCACGCTGCCGGAAAACCTAAAGTCCGGCTGAGTTCCGGCTTTGGTTTCGGCGAAGCCGAAACCAAGTTTCCCCAGGGCGTAGTCCCAGGCCGCCTGCTCCCCCGGCGTAAAGGCCGCAGTATCCAGCCGGTCCAGCATACGGAGCAGCTCGTCCCCGGACCAGGGCCCCGCGGTGGACGGCAGGGCCAGGCCCTGGGAAATATACCGGGCCTTGACGGCCGCGTAGACCTCACTATCGATGGGGTAGATTTTCTGGCTATTGGGTTCCTGGGCCAAAAGCGGCGCCGCAATCAGGAATAAGACAAGAAGGGCGTATGTATGTATGTATGTATGTATGTATGTATGTATGTATGTATGCTTTGGGTTTTCCGGGTCATGTTAAGCCGCTCCTCTTGATATAGTTGCTGAAGTATACCCCCGGCCCATTATAGTTTCAAGGCCAGGCAATGCAAAGCCGCAAGGCCTTGCATTGCAGGGGCCTGGGCAAGCTCAACGAGGCGTGGCAAATCAACCTTACACAGAGACACGGAACAGCTGTGCCAGGGCGGCCTCCTCGCCGGGGGACATTTCTCCGGGGAGGATGGCCGGAAGGGCTGATGAAGGCGGCAGGAGAAAGCCGCCCGAAAGAAAGCGCCGGAAGAGGGCGGCGTAGGCTGCGTCTTCCGGAGCGGGCTTGAGGCAAAGATACACGCCCCTGCGCTTCCAGGCGGACCCTTCCAGTGTCCGGTCAAGCCGGGAATAGACGGGAGGGGCCGGCGCGGCGATAAGATCATAAACTACCCGGCTCAGAGCGGCCAGTATCACCGGCGAGAGAGCATCCGAGGGAGCTAGGGAAGCGCTGTTTAATTTGAGATGTCCGGGATCGGAGCCGGGAGCCCGTATTACGAGCACCCGTGGAGCGCCGGGCCAGGTAATGGGCAGGACCGGGACCAGGAGGGCCGCCCCTGGGGGCCGCCCCTGGGGAGCGATACCAGGACCGGGTCCCAGGAAGGGCCGCCAGAGCGCCGGGGCATCGCCACCCACGGTCCCCAGAGCCGGGCCGGGTCCCCCGACGGCCTCTAGCGCCGGGCCGGGTCCCCCGACGGTCTCTAGCGCCGGGCCGGGTCCCCCGACGGCCCCCAGCGCCGGGGCGGGTCCCCCGACGGCCCCCAGCGCCGGGGCGGGTCCCCCGGCGGTCCCCAGAGCCGGGTCGGGGAAGGGTCCCCCGGTGACACCGGCAGCAGCTAAGGCGTGGCGGAGGGAGGCCTCGTCCCGGTAGAGCCTGAAGGACGCGCCGGGGAAGAGCCGGGAGAGGGCCCGGAGGCACCGGGCTTCCAGGCGGCTGGGAAAGGGGGCGGCCAGGCCCCGGGCGGCGGTGTTCTTGATCTCCCGGAAAACCGAAGGCGGGGTATGGCCCAGGATAGCTTCCCCGCCGTACTGCCAAAGGTCCAGAAGCCGCCTCCCGGTTTCGGTATAGAGCCGCCAGCCCCGGGCCCGGCGGATTAGCGGGATTTCCCGGATAAGCGGTAGGTCTGCATCAAGCATACTCGTCCCCGATCCTGGTAAAAGCCTTGCTTTGGTAGCGGCTCAGAAACCGGCGCTCCCCCCCGGAATCGAAACGGACCCGGACCACGGGCCCGTCTTCCTCCTCCCTGATATCGACCACCGCACCGTAGCCTTGATCGTCGTGAAAGACCCGGTCCCCCAGCCGCCAGCGGCCATCCGAGGAGACCTGCGCCGGGGGATTACCGCCCCGGCCGCCGCTTCCTAAGGCCCGGCCCCCACCGGCAATGCCGGTTCGGGCTCCCGGAGCAGCGAAGCCGTAGGGGGCCTCTCCCAGGATCCGCAGGCAGGAACGGTCCGCCTCCCGGAGAAAAAGAGAAGGCTCCTGGGGGCTCGTGCGACCGTAGATGCGGCGCATGGCGCAGGAGCTGAGATAGAGCTCGTCCATAGCACGGGTGGCTCCCACGTAGAAGAGCCGCCGCTCCTCTTCCAGGTCATCGTCCTTCTTATCCTCACGGGGGAAGATCCCCTGCTCCACCCCGGTCATGATGACCCGCCGGAATTCCAGGCCCTTGGTGTTGTGGAGGGTGATGAGCGTTACCACCCCACCCTTCCCCACGGCGGCGTCCGCCGCAGCCTCCTCTTCACGGGAACGGTCCAGCTCGATGTGCTCCAGAAACTCCAGGAGCCCGGCGGCGCTGGGGGGATAGAGACTCGCGGCGTTGGCCAGTTCCTGGAGATTGGC
>JAITON010000132.1 GCA_031289935.1 Treponema sp. | reverse complement strand
AGGGGCCCGGCCTGTAGGCTGAATGCCTCAGCCTGTAGGCTGAATGCCTCAGCCGGGAGGCTGAGGGGCCCGGCCTGTAGGCTGAATGCCTCTGCCGGTAGGCTGTGGGGCCCGGCCTGTTGGCTGATTGCCTCTGCCGGTAGGCTGAGGGGCCCGGTCTAACGGGCCAAGGCCCGGTCCATTTGGGCCAGAGCGCGGTCCACCCGGGCCAGAGCGCGGTCCGCTCCCAGGAGGCGGATGCTCCCGAAGAGGGGCGGGCTCACCCGGCTGCCGGTAAGGGCCGCCCGCAGAGGCATGAGGAGGTCGCCCAGCTTGACGGACTCCTTTGCGGCCCGTTCCTTGACCAGGGCTTCGGCGCCGGCATCGTCCAGGGCAGCCAATGCGGGGAGGAGTTCCCGGCCCATACGGAGCAGGGCGGCAGCCTGGGCCAGGCCGAGCTTTTGGGGGATGAAGACTTCCGTGGGGGCCGCCGGAGGGTCCCGAAAGAGGTAGGCCAGCTTGGCGGGAATATCCGGCAGGAATACCGCCCGCTCCCGAACCAGGGGCATCGCCGCAGTAAAGACCCTCCGCTCGGCGGCCGTGGCTTCGTTCCCGGCGAAAATCCCGCCGGCATAGGGCAGCGCCAGGGCGGCCAGCGCCTCGTCATCCTTCATTCTGATGTACTGACCGTTGTACCATTCCAGTTTCTGGTAGTCAAAGACCGCCGGAGCCTTGTTAAGCTTATCGAGGCTGAAGCTCGCCGCAAGCTCTTCCAGGCTGTATATATCGGCCTTCCGTTGGGAGCTGCCCTCTTCGTACGAAGCGCCCTCTTCGTACGAAGCGCCCAGGAGCGCCACGTAGTTGATCAGAGCCTCTGGGAGATAGCCCTGGCGGCGGAACTCGTCCACGCTGGCCGCCCCGTGGCGCTTGCTGAGCTTCTTCCCGTCCTGGCCCATCACCATGGGCAGATGGCAGAACTCCGGCGGCTCCCAGCCGAAGGCCCGGTACATGATAACGTGCAAAGGCGTAGAGGAGAGCCATTCCTGGGCCCGGAGCACGTGGCTAATACCCATGAGATGGTCGTCCACCACGTTGGCCAGGTGGTAGGTAGGGAAGCCGTCGGACTTGAGAAGTACCGGGTCGGGGCTCACGTCGGCATTCTTCCACTCGATCTCCCCCAGGAGCCGGTCCGTAAAGCAGGTGCTCGGCCCCGAGGCGTCGAGGGGTATCTTCAGCCTGACCGTGCAGGCTTCCCCGGCGGCGGCCCGGGCGTCCGCCTCTTCCCGGGGAATGTCCCGGCAGAACCGGTCGTAGCCGGTTACTCCCGAATGGCTTGCCTCCCGTTCATGCCGTATCCGCTCCAGCCGCTCCCCCGTGCAGAAGCAGCGGTAGGCCTCCCCCCGGTCCAGCAGTTCCCCCGCATAGCGCCGGTAGAGATCCGCCCGCTCGGACTGGACATAAGGCGCGTAGGGGCCGCCCGTATCAGGCCCCTCATCCCAGCGGAGACCCAGCCAGGCAAAAGATTCATAGAGATTCTGGACGTAAGCCGGGTCCGACCGGGTCCGGTCCGTGTCCTCCAGCCGCAGAATAAAGCGGCCCCCCAGAGACGCGGCAAAGAGATAGTTAAAAAGGGCCGTTCTAACCCCGCCGATATGCTGCAATCCCGTGGGAGAGGGCGCGTAACGAACCCGGACAGGCTTCTCTAAACTCATCATGCCCCTACTATGCCCCAAAAACCCCGGCCTGTAAAGACCAGTTCCCCCGCCGGTCCAGAAGATCCCGGGCCGCCGGGGAAAGACCCCGCCGTTCCTCCATGAGCCGGCCCAGCCGTTCCAGGTATTCCCCGCGGCCCATCTCCACCCCGCCCAGGCTTTCCAGATGGTTCGTGTGAATCTGGCAGTCGATAAACTCCAGACCATCCGCAAAAAGCCCTGCCGCCAGGCTGAGGAAGGCCGCCTTGGACGCGTTGGACACCCGGGCGAACATGGATTCCCCCACAAAGACCCTCCCCAGGCGTATCCCGTAGCAGCCCCCGGCCAGGATCCCGTCCTGCCAGGCCTCCGCCGAGTGGGCCCAGCCCAGGCGGTGCAGTTCCCGGTAGCCCTCCACAATATCGGCGGTAATCCAGGTAGCCCCCTGTCCGGGCCGTTCCATCGCCGCGGCCCCGGCAATCACCCCCGCAAAGTCCCGGTCAAAACTCAGACTAAAGACCCCCTGCCTGAGCAGCTTCCTCATGGAGGCCGAAACATGAAGCCCCCCGGGGAAAATGACAAAGCGGGGGTCCGGAGACTGCCAGATCAGCGGGTCCTCGGGGTTGTACCAGGGGAAAACCCCCTGTTCGTAGGCCGAAAGCAGCATCCCCGGCGAAAGATTCCCCCCCACCGCCACCATATCGCCCCGCCATTGCTCCGGCGGCGGGAAGGAGATCCGCTCAGAAGCGGCAAGATAGGGGAAGTCCGGGTCCGGCCCGGCGCGGGTCTTCATACTGAATGCTGCCTTCTATGATACGGAGTTTTCCTAAGCTGATGCTGGCCGTTCCCCCAAACGTACGATGTTTTTATCAAAACCCCCAAACGTTTTTCAAAAAACGCACGGCGTTTTGGTCAAAACCCCCAGACGTTTTCATCAATTTGCAGGCGCCCCCGGCAGCGCCGCAGGCGGTTCCGCCTCGATCCGGTAGCCCCCGTCCCGCCAATCCGCCCGGGCCGTACCGCCTTCGCTGAGCTTGCCAAAGAGCGTCTCGTCCACCAGCGCGCCCTTAATCTTGTCTTCCACCAGGCGGCTCACGTTCCGGGCGCCGAATTCCCGGCTGTAGCCTTCCCGGGCAAGCTGGGCGACGCAGGCCTCCGTTACTTCCAGGTTGATGCGCTTCTCCGCAAGCTGGGCGCGGAAGAGCTCCAGCTCCTTGCGGACGATAGACGCCATGATCTCTTGGGAAAGATGGCCGAAGCTGACCACCGCGTCCAGCCGGTTGCGGAACTCCGGGGTGAAGATCCGCTCCACCGCGCTTTGTAGCTCCGATTCGCCCCCCACGGGGTCGCCGAAGCCGATGAGGGCCTTGCCCAGGGCCCGGGCCCCGGCGTTGCTGGTCATGATGAGCAGCACGTTGCGGAAGTCCGCCTTGCGGCCGTTGTTGTCCGTGAGCGTGGCGTAGTCCCTGATTTGCAGGAGGATGTTGTAGATGTCCGGGTGGGCCTTCTCGATCTCGTCCAAAAGGACTACCCCGTGGGGCTGTTTCCGCACGGCGTCGGTGAGGAGGCCCCCCTCCTCGTAGCCCACGTAACCCGGCGGCGACCCGATGAGCCGGGACACGGTATGTTTCTCCTGGTACTCGCTCATGTCGAAACGGTGCATGCTGACCCCCAGGATTTCCGCAAGCTGCCGGGCCAGTTCGGTCTTGCCTACCCCTGTGGGCCCCACAAAGAGGAAGTTGGCCGCGGGCTTGCCGGCCCCCCGGAAACCTGCCCGGGAACGTTTGACCGCCTGGACCACGGCCCGGACCGCCTCGTCCTGGCCGAAGATCTGCGCCCGGAGCTGTTCCTCCAGGGTTTTCAGCTTATCTTTCTCGCGCGCTCCCACGGA
>JAITON010000156.1 GCA_031289935.1 Treponema sp. | reverse complement strand
AAAAGGGGTATGAATACCGCGGCAAAGGCGGTAATTGCCGTTAGCCGGAAGGCGGGCCGGGAGAGGAAGGTCACCGCCATGGCGATAAGGCAGGAGGCCCCCAGGACCAGGGCGTAGGGGGTAAGGGGGTTCCAATACTCATTCCGGCGGCGGCCCGCGCGGATGGCCCGGAGCGCCATGGATCGGTCGGAACAGTCGTAGATGATCACCTGGAGGGGAATGCCGGGGGTAACCGCGAAGGTCCAGCGGTCGTCCCGCAGGATCAGCTCCCCGCCCACAAAAACCCGGGCCTCTTCTGTCAGCGTGGCCACCCGGTCCCAGCGCAGCCGCTGGGGCGCTTCCTCGCCGGGGTCAAAATTTTCCCGCTCGTCTTCCCCGGCAGGCAGGGTGTAGGTCTGGGCCCCCGCCAGGGACACCGGGATGGTAAGATCCGGGCCCCGGACCCACAGGGTGTGGCCGCCGGTAATCGACTCAAAGCCCCCGGTAAAGCGGAACACCTCCTCCCCGCCGGCCTTGCCGCAGGCAACGTAGCGGCGGTAGTCCAGAATGGGGGCAAAGCGCAGCCGGTCAAACCCGGCGCGAAAACGCCGCCATCGCAGGCGGCTTACCAAGGCGCCCCCAATGGGGACCACGCCGTACCAGAACAGCGCCAGGAGAATTATCACTAGAAAATCGTAGATGCGCAGGGTACCATTCCTCCATGAAACTCTCCACAGTGAGGTGTTCCGGGGCATGGGCCGACCGCCCTACGTCCACGCCCTCATGGGCTCCGCCCTGGCGCTCTATTTGCGGCAGCAGCCGCTGTAGCCGCTGCGCGCCGCTGTAAGCCTACGGCAGGGGCGGATAGGATATGGCTGCATCCCAGAGGCCTTGCCGGACCTCTCCCCGTATGCTGGGGATATCCAGTACAATGCCCGGTTCAATAAGGTTCGGGTTGCTCGGATCGGGCAGCTTTTCCCGGTTGGCGTTGTAGAGGCGCCTCCACTGGAAGGGGTCGCCGTAGGCCCAGGACTGGCCGGCTATGTTCCAGAAGCAGTCCCGCAGGGCAGACCAGGTGCGGACGGTGTACTGGGCGGGTAAAACCGGCTTCTTCTCCTCCACCTCCACCTCCACCTCCACCCGGACCCCGGCCAGGGCGAAAATAACCTTGTTCGCCTCGGCAATGGCCTCGTCCCATGCTTCTTGGGTGCGGAAAGTCAGGCTGGCATTGTAGTACCCACGGGCCTCGCCGTATTCCCTGGGGTACCGGGTATTAGCGCTGACGGACAAGGCCCAGTCCAGCCGTTCCTTGGCGGCGGCGATGGCGTCGTTAACCTGCTTAATTTTCAACTGCCGGGCGACATATTCATCGGAAAGCCGGGCATAGCGGACGGACTCTTCCGCATAGGTGGAGGAGGAATCGTAATCCCCGTCACTGTAGGAAAGCCGGGCCAGATTTGCCAGCCGCAGGCTTTCCAGGAAGAACTGGTTGTTCTTGATGTTCCGGGGGATCTCGATGGCCGCTTCGGAAGATTGCGCCGCAACGTACAGGGAGGAGACCCCAAGAAGAAGGATCGCTATAAACACTATTGGGCGTCTCATCTCGCGCCTCCTTCCAGAATTACCTCCGCAGCCTGGGCTGCGTCTTCACTTTCCGCCAATTTTTTCTCCGCCGCCTGGATGGCAGCCTCCGCAAGCAGGCGCTTCTCTTCCGCAGCCTGGGTTACCGCCACAAAGCCTGCTTCGGACCTTATGTAAAGACCCGCGGCTTCTTCATAACCCGATGACCTAAAGGCCGATTCGGCCTGGGTGTAGACCCGGTCCACGGCTTCGAAATCCGCTTTAACCGCCCGGTCGGCCTTTGCGTTGATGGCGTTTTCCCGCTCCCGGCGGGCCAGTGCCTGTAACTGGGCCGCATAGGAGGCCCAGCCGGCCTTAAGGACCAGATCATACCGCAGTTTGGATTCTTCCGCGTTTTTCATGGCGTCCGCGACGGCATCCGCCTCGTAGGCGTCGGCCGCGGCGATAAGGGCCTCATCCGCCCGGCGGAAATTGTCGGGGTCAAAGCCGGAAAAATCCTGCCGCATAATGATCTGACGCACCTGGAAGGCATCTGCCCCGGTTTTTAAGGCCCGATACCGGTCCAAAGCTTCGTGGGCGGCCCGGTCGGCCTCGTCATAATCCTCCGCATAGTAGCGGTCTTCCGCATCCAGGGCTGCCGTGTCCGCGGGGACAAGGTATTCCGGGGCCGTTTCGTCTACCCCGGCCTCAATTGCCGCCGCCCTGGCCCGCAGCACTTCATCCCTAAGATCGCCGGCATAGAGGGGCAGGGCCTTGCGGTACAGCTCATCGTAGGCATCGGCCGCCGCGTTGTATCGGCGCG
Organism: Treponema sp.; assembly: GCA_031289935.1. Taxonomy (GTDB): domain Bacteria; phylum Spirochaetota; class Spirochaetia; order Treponematales; family Breznakiellaceae; genus JAITON01. The sequence goes on along the minus strand of JAITON010000156.1, from coordinate 873 downwards.
CCGCGTCCTGGACACCGGCGGCGGTACTCCTGTCGGCATCGGCGCCGCGGGCGGCGTTGTAGCCGGTCTCCGCGGAATCCCAGTCAGCGGGGAAGTAGGAGGAAGCGTTAACCCCCACCGCGTGCGTCCGGGCGCTTTCCGCCCGGGCAATGGCGCTGTCCAGGGCACTCTGATCCACCGGGGCTTCCGTTACCACCGGAGGAGGCGGGGCTGGCTGGACGGTCGGGGCAGGCTGGGGCGCCTCCGGAACAATCGGATCAACCGTGGTGCTCCCGGTGCTCTTACAGGACGCCCCCAGCAGGGCTATCCCAACTAATGCCACATAAATGTGCCGGTTCTTCATAGCGGCTCCTTTTTGTCACCTTGACAACAAATCCACATACCCCTGAAGATGCTCAATAGTTTTTGCGTACATAAATCAATATTATAACCCTTATCCTGGATTTTCTCAAGCGGAGAATTAAAATGGCGGATATCACCTTTGACATTTTAAAGCACTTTGGGGTTCTTTCGGAAGAACGGAACGGCTGGAAGAAAGAGGTCAACCTGGTCTCCTGGAATGGCCGGAATCCCAAGATCGACATCCGTGACTGGGCCCCCGGCCACGAAAAGATGGGCAAGGGCATCACCCTGACCACCGAAGAGGCCCAACCCCTGCAAGGGCTGCTGGACACGGCCCTGGAAACATAGAAATGAGCCGCCGGCCCGCCCGCCGTGGCACGGCCCGGCTGCCCGCCCGCCGTGACACGGCACTTCAGCGCAGCGAGGCAATCGCCTCCTGGGTCATGCGGTCGCAGCGTTCGTTCAGTTCGTTCCCGGCATGGCCCTTGACCCAGGCCCAGGTAAGGGAGTAGCGGCGGGAAAGCTCGTCCA
>JAITON010000110.1 GCA_031289935.1 Treponema sp. | reverse complement strand
GGCCAGCGGCCATTAACGGGACCATCGACCGGGCCATCGGCGGGGCCCCTCCAAGATGGAGTTTCCGCAGGAAACTCCCCAGTTGATGGCCTTGTCGATGACCACAAGCCATCGGCGGGGCCCCTCCAAGATGGAGTTTCCGCAGGAAACTCCCCAGTTGATGGTCGCAGACCATCAACCTTACACCTTATCGGCCTGTTTAGCGACGGCAATGTACACAGCCACCTGGACCACCTCAAGGCCATGATCCGGCAGGCCAAGGCCGAGGGGGTAAAGCGGGTCCGCATCCACACGCTTTTTGACGGCCGGGACGTAGGGGAAACCAGCGCCCTGGAATACCTCGATCCTTTTGAGGACTTTCTCCGGGGCCTGAACGGTCCGGACTTTGACGCCCGGATTGCCAGCGGGGGCGGCCGCATGTGGATTACCATGGACCGCTACGGCGCCAACTGGCCCCAGGTGGAACGGGGCTGGAATATCCACGTCCACGGCCAGGGCCGGCAGTTCGCCAGCGCCAGGGAAGCCGTGGAAACCTACCGGAAGGAGATCCCCGGCATCATCGACCAGGACCTCAAGGAGTTTGTCATCGCCGAAAGGGGCGCGGACGGCGTACCGGCGCCCGTCGGGACGATAGAAGACGGCGATTCGGTGGTCTACTTCAACTTCCGGGGCGACCGGGCCCTGGAAATCACCGAGGCCTTCGAGGCAGAGCGCTTTAGCCACTTTGACCGGGGCCGCCGCCCCCGGGTCTGCTACGCGGGGATGATGGAATACGACGGCGACACCCACGTGCCCAAACGCTACCTGGTGAGCCCCCCGGCCATCGACCGGACCATGGGGGAATACCTGGCCGCCAGTGGTGTACGGACCCTGGCCATCAGCGAAACCCAGAAGTACGGCCATGTAACCTACTTCTTCAACGGCAACCGGAGCGGCAAGTTTGATGAAACCCTCGAAGCCTACGAGGAGATCACCAGCGACGTGCTGCCCTTTGAGCAGCGGCCCTGGAGGAAGTGCGCCGATATCACCGACCGGGTCCTGGAGGCCATTCCCTCGGGGCGCTTCGACTTTATCCGCCTCAACTACCCCAACGGCGATATGGTAGGCCACACCGGGGTATTCCAGGCGGTGGTCTGCTCCATGGAGGCCATGGACCTCCAGATCGGCAGGCTGAAGAAGGCCGTGGACGCGGCCGGGGGTATCATGCTGATCACCGCCGCCCACGGCACCAGCGACGACATGTACGAGCACGACAAGAAGACCGGCGCGGTGGTCCGCAAGGCCGACGGCAGCCCCAGGGCCAAAACAAGCCACAGCCTGAACCCCGTGCCCTGCATCATCTACGACCCGGCCTGCCGGGGCGAATACCCCCACGAGCCCGGCGGGGCCTTAAACGGGGGCCCAGGGGCCCTGAACGAGGGTCTGGGCATCAGTTCCATCGCGGCCACCTGTATCCAGCTCCTGGGCTACCTGCCCCCGGCGGGCTACGATACATCAGTATTGAAGCTCTAGGGAGCGCGCTGACCCCTCCCCTCCCCGGCGGCCTTTTCCCGCATGTCCCCTGGTCATTGGATCACGCGGCGGCCCGGGGTCCCCCAAAAGGTTTGCGGGGTCCCCCGAAATGTTTTCCGGGGCCCCCGAAATGTTTTCCGGGTCCCCCGAAATGTTTTCCGGGTTCCCCGAAATGTTTTCCGGGGCCCCCGAAATGTTTTCCGGGGCCCCCAAAATGTTTTCCGGGTTCCCCGAAATGTTTTCCGGGGCCCCCCAAAAAGTTCCGCTCCAAGGGGCGCGCCGCAGAGCGGGCCCTTCGCAACAAATCAGGCTGCTCTCCAGAAAGGCTACAGATTCATCTGCTAGACTCAAGGCATCAACTTATTCGGAGGTCTTTGATGATGATGAACAAAACGGTATTGAGCGCGCTGATGGGAACGGCCTTGGCCCTAACGGCCCTGGCCCTGGCGGCTTGTAGGGGCAGCGCGGGCGGGGCCGAAAACCCGGCGGAAGCGGTTCTGCAAGACGGCAGGATTGACGGCAGAATTACCGTGTCCGCCTACGACAGCATGGCCTACCGGGCCTTTCTGGAAGAGGCGGCCCGGCGCTTCCAGGAGAAGTACCCGGGGACTACGGTGCAGGTAGAGACCGCTGCGGCCATGCCCGAAATACGGACCGCAGAGAGCGGGGGCGGCCGGGTCATGTCGGTGACCTCGGCGGACGATCCCCAGAGCCGCAGCGATTATATCAGCCGGGTGAACACGAACCTTATGAGCGGCAAGGGCGCCGATGTCTACGCCATAGATATTCTGCCCCTGCAAAAATACGCCGGGAGCGGCCAGCTCGAAAACCTGGACAACTACATCCGGGCCGACAGTTCCTTCCACCGGGATGCGTACCGGGGAAACATCATCGACGCAAGCTATTATGCAGGGGGCCTCTACTTTATGCCTATGGATTATAGCTTTAGCTACTTTGCCTACGACCGTACTCTGGTCCCTGCGGAACTGGCGGCCCAATTCGGGACCGGATCGAGATTCAGCACCGAAGACCTGGTGGAACTGGCAAAGCCCTTTTACCAGGACGGGGGGCCGAAACTCTTCAGCAGTTACGCCAGTGTGAACGGCATGATCCGCCGGCGGCTGGACGAATACTACCAGAGTATCATTGACCTGGAACAGAAACAGGCCCGCTTTACCGATGGCCGCCTGGCAAGTCTCGTGGGCGAAACCCTGGCCTGGGGCGAGGCGGGCTACATACCCCAGAGCGTTTCCGGGGGCGCGAACCCCGAAGCACTCATGCGCGGCGGCCCCCCGCAGCCTACGGACCGGTTCTTCTTCAAGCCCAAGCTGAGCTCCCTGCTCATTTCCCAGTTCACCCGGGGCCTCAGCGCTAACCGGATGATGATAAGTTCCGACGGTGAGGCCCAGGGCGTAGAAGACGACGATGAAATCGCCGGTATCCAGGCTAACATAAACGGCATCGTCCCCTATACCTATGAGCAGGCCTACGGTATCAACGCCAATTCGCCAAACAAGCGTACCGCCTGGGAGTTTATCAAATTCCTCCTGAGCGATGAGATGCAGCTTTCCGGCGCCCTTTCTCCGACGGCCATGCCCATCAACAATGGGGTGCGGATGCAGAAGGCCGAACTGGTCTTTACAGGCGCCTTTATGGGCCGGCCTTCCCAGCCCGTTACCGATGCCCAGCAGGCGGCCCTCGAGAACTACCGCATCGCCGTGGAGGCCCTCTCGGACCAGATCAACGGCTACGTGCTCCAGGACACGATCATCAACGACATGTTTATGGGGGAGCTCAAGTACTACGTGTCCGGGGAGCGGAGCCTGGAAGAGACTGCCCGGACCCTGCAAAACAAAGTCGATCTCTACCTGAGCGAGTGAGGCCTTTGCCATCTGAGGGGAGAGGAAGGGGTGGTATAATGGGCGTGTAGGGGGCATAAATGGCGAACTGGGTATTAAACCCTCGCCAGAGATAAAAAATACCGCCGCCGAAAAGGAGGAAAACGGCGGCGGCAAAAAGGAGAAAGTATGGAAGAGATCTGGCTCTTGATTTCCAACAGCCTTACAAATAAAGAACAAGACTATAGACGGAAGGTTACGGTCTCGACGAAAAATCCTTAGGGGGCCGCTGAAAACCCCGATGCTTTTTCAGCCTCTCCCCAGGACATAGCGCTCAATAAGCCCGGCTACGCCGTCGTCGTCGTTGGTTTTGGGCGTTACCAGGCGGGCGGCGGCCTGTACCTGTTTGTCTCCGTTGCACATGGCCACCCCAAATCCAGCCCAGCGGATCATAGCCTCATCGTTCATGGAGTCGCCCACGGCCATCACCTCCTCCCGGGGGATGCCTTCTTTTGCGGCGATCCAGGCCAGGGCGGCGCCCTTGTCGGTGCCGGGGGGAAGGACCTCCAGGAAATACGGTTTGCTGGTAAAGAGCGTGGCATCATCGCCCAGGTAGGTCTGAAAGAGGGAAAGCAGGGGGGCCAGAAGCATGGGGTCTCCGGGAACGAGGAGCTTGTAACAGCCCGCACCGGCCATTTCCCGGAAATTGTCCACCACGATCTGCTTAAGGCCCGTGAGCTTCTGGTCGTAATTGGTGTATTCGTTACTCCGGGAGATATACATCTGTTCATTTTCATAGATCTGTACCGGAAAGCCTTCGGCCGCCGCCAGGTCGTAGGCGATGAGGGCAGTTTCCCGGGGTATCTTGATTTCGTAGAGCGTGTTCCCGGTCAGGCTGTCCATGATGAGGGAACCGTTATGGCAGACATAGTATCCCCGCCGGCGGCGCATCCCCAGGAGCTTCCCGAACTGCCCCATAGAGGCGGGGACGCGGCCTGAGGCCAAGACCACTAAGACCCCTGCGGCAGCGGCCCGTTTTACGGCGCTCCGGGTGCGGAAGGAGATGCTGAGGTCCGACCGCAGGAGGGTATCGTCCAAATCAAGGGCAATCATGCGAATCATGGTTAGAGTATAGCCGATATAGCGGGATTTGTCCATGGCGCTGAGGCGGAATGGGATTATGCGGAATTTTTCTCTTTCCATCGGCGCCATTCTATAGTATAATAGAGGAAGTAAGACCAAACGAGGAGGCCCCGCATGGTAAAAATACGGATCGGGCTGAGCAGGTATGAAAATTCCCGGATAAATACGGCGAAAGACCGCCGGGCGGTGATGGAATTCCACATCCGCCGGCCGGTCCGGGAGGAATACGGCCTGGATGGGCCCCTCTTTTCCCTTCGGGGGAATGTGGTCTTGACGGACTTACGGCAGGTTCGGGAACTGGCGGCCCGGTTCAACGCGAAAACAGGCAGTCAGGCTGGCCAGCCGGTCCGGGCGGGGGAACTCTATGCCATGGGTCTTATCGATGAAATCCTTCACTATATGGTGGCCCTTTACCGGGAGCAGGTCCAACCCGATGCCTTCGAGACGGCCCTGGCCCGGCTGGAAACCAACCTGGATCCCCGGCAGACTGCGGCCCTGCTCCAGGGCTTTAATGCAGGCTTCCCGCCCCGGCAGGTCTACGCCGGGGAGCAGACCGTGGCGGAATACCTGGCTGGCGCAGACGGAGGCGAATCCTGCCGGACCCTCTCCCTGGAAGAGATCCTCCTGCTGGCTCTGGCGAACCTTAACCCCGGCTTTAAGCCTTTCCGCTTCCTTTTTGATGACCGGTTCCTGGCAAAGGAGACCGTCTACCCCCAGGCAGTGGCCGAATTGCAAGCCCATCTCAAGGAGCTCCCAACTTTCGGCCCCGAGGGGCAGAATCTCTGGACCCTGCTCCGGGCTCCGGCCCTGGCATCACCGGACTCTGTGGCGGGCCAGCTTGAGTATATGCGCAAACACTGGGGCCTCCTCATCGGCAAATTCCTGGGACGGCTCCTCATCGGCCTGGACGTGATTAAAGAAGAGGAAAAGCCCGGCTGGGCTGGCGGCCCTCCGGGCCCCATGGACGCCTACACCTACAGGGGCCTGGATGAGTACGAGCGCTTTAGCCCCGACCAGGACTGGATGCCCCGGACCGTGCTCATGGCAAAAAGTACCCTGGTCTGGCTCTATCAGCTTTCTCAAAAGTACGGCCGGCCCATCGAACACCTGGACCATATCCCCGACGAAGAGCTTGATGAACTGGCCTGCCGGGGTTTTACTGGCCTCTGGCTCATTGGCCTTTGGGAACGGAGCAACGCGAGCCGGACCATCAAGCAGTGGAAGGGCAACCCCGAGGCGGCGGCCAGCGCCTACAGCCTTTACGATTACGACATCGCCGGGGAACTCGGCGGCTGGGGGGCCCTGGGGAACCTCCGGGAACGCTGTCAGCGCCGGGGCATCCGGCTGGGTTCGGACATGGTGCCCAATCATACGGGCCTGGACAGTCGCTGGATCATGGAGCACCCGGACCGTTTCCTCCAACTCGACTGGCCGCCCTATCCGCAGTATCAGTACAATTCAGATAACCTGAGCAGTAATCCTGATATTGTTATCCAGATTGAAGACCATTACTACAACAACACTGATTGTGCGGTGGTCTTTCATCACTATGACAGACGCAGTAACCGGCCCCGCTACATCTACCACGGCAATGATGGCACTTCCATGCCCTGGAACGATACCGCCCAGATCGACTTCCTCAATCCCGAGGCCCGGGAGGCGGTGATCCAAACCATCATCGGGGTCTGCAAGCAATTCCCCATCGTGCGCTTCGATGCAGCGATGACCCTGGCCAAGCGGCACATCCAGCGGCTCTGGTACCCCGCGCCGGGACAGGGCGGCGATATTGCCAGCCGAGCCGAGCACGCCATCAGCGACGAGGAATTCAACCGCCGGATCCCCAATGAATTCTGGCGGGAGGTAGTGGACCGTTGCGCCGTGGAGGCCCCCAACACCCTGTTACTGGCCGAGGCCTTTTGGATGATGGAGGGTTACTTTGTACGCACCCTGGGCATGCACCGGGTCTACAACTCGGCCTTTATGAACATGCTCAAGATGGAAGACAACGCCAAATATCGGACCACTATCAAAAACACCCTAGAGTTTGAACCGGAAATACTGAAGCGTTTTGTCAATTTTATGAACAACCCCGATGAGGAAACTGCGGTGGTCCAGTTCGGCAAAGGGGATAAGTACTTTGGTATAGCAACGCTGTTAGTAACCATGCCGGGGCTCCCCATGTTCGGCCACGGCCAGATTGAAGGCTTTGAGGAAAAGTACGGTATGGAGTACCGCAGGGCCTACCAGGACGAAAAGCCCGACCAATGGCTGGTAGATCGCCACGAGCGGGAAATTTTCCCCCTGATGAAGAAGCGCTATATTTTCTCCGGCAGTGCAAACTTTGTGCTCTACGACTTTTTTGCTAACGGTACGGTGAACGAAAACGTCTTCGCTTACAGCAATCGTGCTACCGCAAGCAGCAGCTTCGGGGATGAGCGGGCACTGGTACTCTACAACAACGCCTACAGCGAGGCCGCAGGCTTGATACACCGGAGCGCCGTAGAGATTCCCCAAAAAGATGGGTCCAAGCGGCGGAACAGCCTGACCCAGGCCCTGGGCCTCCACGGAACGGATCCCTGGTTTGTGCTGCTTCGGGAACAGCGGTCCAATCTCTGGTATATCCGCTCCTCCAAGGACATGGCCGAACGGGGCTTTTTTGCGGCCCTCCCCAGTTATGGTACCCAGGTCTTCCTGGACATCCACGAACTCGAGGACGGGGCCGACGGCAAGACGCCCCACAAATGGGCTAAACTGAACCACGAGCTAGACGGTCGTGGGGTCCCCGATATGAACGCCGCCCTACAAGACCTTTTTTTGGGTGAGCTCTACTGGACTTTCGCCGAGCTGGTTAAGGTCCTGGCGGATGATAACGCGGTCCAGGCGGATGTCGAGACGAAAGCAGAGGCCTTTATCGTTTGTGCCTTAAAGTTCCTTGGCGGCGATGGCTGGGAGCCATTTGTATCCGCTGGCAGTAAAGCTGTTGATGATAGCACTGCTGCCTCAGATAGTAAAATTGATTCGGGCAGTAAAAACATCAAGACGAAAAAATCAACGGTCGAAGACACCGATACAAGCGGCTCTGCCCTCCGCAAGCCGGACGCAGACCGGATCAAGCTGATACTCAAAGAATTTTCTGCGGTCCGGCAACGGCTCGCTACGCTCCGTGGGGCCCTGGCCAAACCACCAGCCAAATTGCCTGCTCAGACAGCGCGTTTCCTCAAGACCTTCGCGGTTGAAACCTCGGCACAAATGACCCTTGATGCTTGCATGGCGGGTTACACCGCACTATCCTTATTGCGGCCGGTCCTGGGGGCCGATGCTGCCGATAGCGGCGCTGTACATAGTGGGCCCAGCGCAGCGGCCCTAGCCCTGCACTGGAGTCTGGACCGGAAGTTGCGGGAGTATCTGGCTGGCGCCGGTATGGGTGCAGACGAAGCTTGGAAGACCGTAGACATCATGCAGGCCGTCTTTGCCCGGAATGGCCCCAATGCAGCAAAACTCTACGGGCAGGAGACCGCTGGGGCCATCATCCTGGAAAACTATGGCAATGAGGATTTCAGGCGGATTTTGGGAGTCAACCGCTTTGGCGACTTTACCTGGTTTAACAAGGAGGCTTTTGCGGCGGCTCTCTTCTATGGGCCCCTTTTTACGCTCCTTGAGTCGGGCCTGGAGTCCTTGGAAAAGACGGCGGCCCTGGTTGAACAGTTCCGCAAGGCCGAGGCTGCCTCGGAGTACCGGCTAGACAAGTTCGTCGAGGCCCTCCAAGACAGCCCAAAATCAACAAAGAGGGGGTAAATGATGAAGATAGTAGTCTCATGCCTTTTAATCCTGTTGGTAGGTTCCATGGCATGGTTTGGCTTTTCGGTAGAAACGCCGGAAAATTCACTGGTCATGTATAGTGTAAGCGCCACTGCCGAAACGGGCAGCAGCAATGCTGCGTCCGAAGTCCTTAAAGGCAGCTATCTGGAACTCTGCCTGGGCAGCACCAGTACGGGATTCGCCGGGCTATCCGCATCGGATTCTCCCTCGCTGCTTAACCTGATTCAGGTGATTCAGCGGGCGGAGCAGGATAGGAATATCCGGGGCATTGTGATTAATACTACGGGATTTTCTGCGGACCGGGAAATTCTCTGGGAACTGCGGAAGGTCCTGGAATCTTTCAAGGCTGGAGGAAAAAAGATCGTCGCATACGGGAACTATATTGATTTCGATCTCTACTGTTTCCTTTCGGTGGCCAATAAAATCGTGATGGATGAACTGGGAAGCCTCAGTTTCGAGGGCTATGCCTTCAGCCGGGGCTATTACCGGGATGCCTTGGACAAGCTGGGTATCGGCGTTCGGGAACTGCGCTATCTGGACTACAAGTCCACCATGGAATCTTATACACGCACTACGCTTTCCCAAGCGGACCGGGAACAGTATGGTCAGTATCTTGATGACATTTTTGCGGTCACCAAAGAAGTGATCATGCAGGCTCGGGGGTTTAGCGAAGATGATTTCAACATTATGCTTAACCGGGAGTTTCTCTTTTCCGCAGGACAGGCCCTGGAACGGGGATTGGTGGACCTCATTGGCCGCGCAGATGTACTGGACAAAACCGTAGAGGAACTTGAAGGCCGGGCCGTAGACAGCTATACGGTCTACGGTAATTCCAACCTGAGCCTTTTGGACACAGGCAAAAGCTACCGGTCATGGAGCTTGAACCTTCCCTGGAACACCGCCACGATTGCGGTCGTTAACGCCCTGGGCCAGACCGATATGGACACCGGTATGAAGGCCCGGGAACTGGCCAGGACCATTCGGGAAGTATCGTCAAAGAAAAGTATCAAGGCCATGGTAATACGCATCGACTCCCCTGGCGGCAACGCCGAAGCGGCGGACTATATCGCCGAGGCAATACATGAGGCCAAGACGCGGATGCCTGTGGTGGTTTCCATGGGCCTCACCGCCGCTTCGGGCGGTTACTGGGCGGCCATGAACGCCCATCATATCGCAGCGTCCCCCTACACCCTCACGGGCTCCATCGGGGTAATTTCCTCCTGGCTCTACGACAAGGGCCTGGAAAAAAAGCTTGGCCTTTCGCTGGACATCCTCGTCCGCGGGACCCACGCCGATCTGAATACCGGACTTCTCCTGCCCCACCGGGATTTAACTTCCAGCGAGGAAGCGCGATACAAGACACAGATTCTGGAACTCTACAATCTTTTTGTCCGCAAGGTAGCAGTAGGCCGAAACATGAAGCTCGAAGCCGTGGAAGCCCTGGCCCAAGGCCGGGTCTATTCGGGCGAAGCGGCAAAGGACAATGGCCTGGTCGATAGTCTGGGCGGTCTTGCCGATGCCCTACGCATCGCCCGTGAGCTTGCCTGGATACCAAACAGTAAAACTATCGTCATTAAGGAATACCCGAAACCAACGACGTCAGAAAATCCGCTGCTCCAGTACCTTTCGATGTTCCTGGCTGTTCCGGCAGGAAAACTATCGTCTTTCTGGGATGACTTCCAGTACCGGCTTTTTCGGAATGGACAGGCTATGCCGATCCTGCCGCTGGATTTGTTATAAAATGGGCGGTTGTTTTGGAAAGGACCATCGGCGAGGATTGTGCTGCCGCCCTAGTCTTGTCTGCTCCACCCACCCTTCCTTTCGGGATATTTGAGCGAATTTCTTCTGCGCCGTGCCCGCGATGTTCTGCCGCTCGTCAAGCTGTTTATGTCCGCGTGGGGGTTAATGCCGACGGTAGGGGGCGGGCGGCGCTTCCTTTGGCGTGTGTGTATCAATGCTATTCGAAGTAGTAATAGACGATCTGTATAAGCCCGTCGCCGCCATAGCCGCCATCATGGTGAGGCAAATCTTCCTGGGCGCCCGCGCCTCCGCTGCCGTAGGTTCCGTTAATCTGCCCGGTATTAAT